>JANWIU010000158.1 GCA_025449725.1 Pseudobdellovibrio sp. | reverse complement strand
AGTTAACGGCGATAACAAAGTTTTAGCTGTAACGATTGATCCTGAAGTTTTAAAAGCCGGCGACGCTGAAATGATGCAAGACCTTGTTGTATCTGCTGTTAACGACGCTTTGAAATCTGCTAAAGACACGACCACTAAAGAGATGGCCAAAGTTACCGGCGGCATCAGCTTACCGGGGTTTTAATTGCTTAACATACCTGCCTTAGAAAAACTGGTTCATGAATTAAGCCGCTTGCCCGGGATTGGTCCTAAAACCGCTCAGCGTTTGGCTTTTTATGTTCTGAAGTCGAAAGACTCTTATCCTACACAGTTATCTGAGGCGTTGCTTCGTGTACAAAGCGAAGTTCACTCCTGCACAGAATGCTTTAACTACACCGATAAAACCGTTTGCCGCTATTGCGAAGACCCGCACCGCACCAACGACGTGCTTTGTTTGGTAGAAGAGCCTTCAGACATCTCCCGAATTGAATCTTCCGGCGCTTTCCGTGGCCGTTACCATGTTCTTCACGGTGTGATTTCGCCTTTAGAGGGAATCACTGCTAAAAACCTGAAAATTCAGGAACTCTTACAGAAGGTAGAAGACGGTATTAACGGCTCCCGCCCGACACTGAAAGAAATCATTTTTGCCTTTGACGCTGATTTAGAGGGCGACACAACTGCGCTTTATCTCACAAAAATTCTTCAAGGGAAGAACATTAAAATCTCCCGGATCGCTCACGGTATTCCAATGGGATCAGACATTGATTTTATTGATGACCGAACTATGGGTCGCGCTCTTGAAAACAGAGTCGAACTGTAGCATGATGGGCTAAATGTCTTTCATAAACCACAACGCTAAAGAAATTCACTGCAAAATCGTCTATTACGGGCCTTCATTGGGCGGTAAAACGACGAATATTCAGTGGGTCTATCAGTCTCTGGCGCAGGATCAGCGTTCAAAACTGGTGGCTTTAAACACCGAAATCGAAAGAACATTGTTTTTTGACTTCTTACCATTAGAAGTGGGCGAAATCCGCGGCTTTCAGGCCCGCTTTCACTTATACACGGTTCCCGGTCAGGTTATTTACGATGCTTCCCGTAAGCTTATTTTAAAAGGATTAGACGGAGTCATCTTCGTCGTGGACTCTCAAGCTGACCGTTTAGAAGAAAACATTGAATCATTGAAAAACCTTGAAAAGAATTTAGAACAGCAGGGTTATTCAATTAAAGAAATCCCTCTGATTATTCAATATAACAAACGCGATTTACCAAACGCACTTCCGATTAAAGAACTTCGCAAACATATCAATTTATACAATGCGCCTGAAGTTGAAGCTTCCGCTTTTGAAGGAAAGGGTGTACTCGAGAGCTTTAAGCTTATTTCGAAGAATATCATCCAGATTTTAAAAGGCGGAGCTTAACAGAACAATGGCAGCGGATAATCAAAAACTGATTGAAGAAATTCAAAAGCTGAAAAAAGAAAAGGACGTGGCTATCCTTGCGCACTACTATGAAGAAGGTGCGATTCAGGATATCGCGGATTACGTCGGTGATAGTTTTTATTTAGCGAAAATCGGTCAGCAGGTTCCTCAGAAAAATATTCTTTTGGCCGGTGTGGTCTTTATGGCTGAAAGCGTGAAAATTCTGAATCCTGAAAAAACTGTGCTGGTGCCAGATCTCAATGCCGGTTGTTCATTGGTAGAAAGTTCGCCCTACGCTGATTACCTGGCGTGGCGGCGTGAACACCCATCAGCCTTAGCCGTCACCTACATTAATTCCTCTGCGGAAGTAAAATCTATTTCAGATGTGATCATTACTTCCAGCAATGCCGCGCAAATTTTAGAAAGTATCCCTAAAGATCGCGAAATTTTATTCGGCCCTGATCAGCACTTAGGAAAATGGCTCAGCAAAAAGTTAGGCCGCCCCATGCACTTCTGGCGCGGTGCCTGTGAGGTTCACGTTTTATTCAATGCCGAACGCTTGGCAAAGCTGATTCAACAACACCCGGATGCGGTAGTGATTGCTCACCCGGAATGTGATGATGCAGTTTTAAAATATGCATCGGTCATCGGTTCCACTTCAAAGTTATTGGAAGAAGTTAAAACTAATCCTGCTAAAAAATTTATTGTTGCCACTGAGACCGGTATTTTTCATCAAATGCACAAGCTGCGTCCTGATGTGGAACTGATACAGGCACCGGTTGTAGATGAAAACTGTATGTGCAACGATTGCCCCTACATGAAGATGAATTCTCTTGAAAAAATTAAGATGTCTTTACTGACTTTTAAGCCGGCGATTACACTTGACGAAACTTTGCGACAAAAAGCAAAAGTGTCTTTAGAGCGCATGATGAAGATAACCTCCGGCGAAAAGGTTGAATGGCCTGAAAGGTTCGTTCAATGACGTCGATAGTCCCGGTAAAGCATTCTCCTGAATTTTCAACTGCCTCTTTGCTGGAAAAAATTCATTACATCCAAGGCCAGGTCGATTCCGAGTTCAGAATGATTCTAAATAAAAACTGGAATTCAACATTACCTGAACACCGGGTGCAGATCCGCAGTGCGATGGAACAACATTTTACTTCGTATTTTTCACGTGAACAGTTGGCGATGCTTTACGATTTAAATTGGCTTCCGCGTTCCTCAATTGGCCGCTTTTCTGTTTCACACTGTAAATCAATGGGGGGTTTTACCTTCTCACGTTTTGACCACGGATTTGACGTGGAACAAATAAAGCGAATCTCTGTAGACATTTTAAAGCGCACCTGCGAAGAAAAAGAACTGAATGAATGTCCCCGCGCAGAGTTCTTATGGGTGGTAAAAGAGGCCGGATTAAAGGCGCATTCGTTCTTTCGGGATAATATGCGTTCTTTGCCGGTTAAGCCTGACCGCCACGGTGTTTTAGGGGATGAATTCCCTGACTTAGTAGTAACCGATTTCACGGCGACAGAGTGGAATTCTCATTTTGAGAACAAGGTTTTCAGCTTTCGGCTGAAATGCAAAAAGACTTTAGACTTTAGTCAGAATAAAGGTTTTCTTTTCTTAGAGGGTGACGAACTCTTTTGCACATACTTTCGCTAATAGAAATTCAAAACTAAAAAAACGCATTTTTAAAATATTTTTCTCCGATTATCATTTTGGCTTATCAACTTTAGTCTAGGTCGGCCGATGAGTTATGTAACAATTGGAGGAACGCGATGGGAAACTACAGAAAATACCGCCAGGCCCCCCGCAAAGACCTAGTGAAGCTGACAATCAGCTCTTTGTCTTCACAAGAGAGCCTGCAAAAGCTGGCCAAGGCCGGACAAATTATCGAAGCTTCAGCTTCGGGGATTTTGATAAAAATAAAACGCTCTGACTTTGTTTCCAAAGAGCTAAAATCAAATTTGAATATTGATCAGCTACTTGGAAAATCGGTCTACTTTAAGATACATGAAATGAATCTAGAGATTGGTGGCGTTGTCGCCCGCACAAAGTTTGTTGGTAAAGACGGATTCATGATCGCGATAGATTATACGGTGGATGCACCTGAATACTGGCGTGAGTGCCTGATGGATTTACTTCCTACCGGCTAGATAGATTTTTTTCAATTCGCTTTCTTCCAATAAAAAAAGGCAGGATTTTGTCCTGCCTTTTTTTATTTTCTAATTTTCGTTTAAGTTAAATTCCGGTGCCTGAGTCCCCGTACCCGGTGTCATCACTCACAGTTCCGCAGTTTCTATCGTTAGCGCTTCTATCTCTCTGATTACAACACCGTGTTTGAAACGCCGTTGAAGCACGCTGACGGTCTTCGAATAATCCAGGTAAAGAAGAATACTTCGGCTTCACATTTTGCTTTTGAAGTAAAAGAGTCTGAATCTGTTCTAAGCGGCCCTGATTTTCCTGTTCGATACCGCGAATCTCTTCATCGATCTGTGTTTTAAATTCAGCTAACGACTTATCTAATGCCGTGTCAGTTCTCAACTTAATGTCATCGGCATTCTTATCTTCTTGCATAGCAATCTTCTTAGCTTCTTCAAATTCTATCTTCTGAGCTTCGATAGCCTCGGCGTCTTGCTTATTAGACTCCTGAAGAGTCGCAATCTTGTCGCGGGCCGTAGCCTGTTCATCCTGAATTTTTTTAAGCTCTGCCCTTTTACTGAGAGCGGCCACCTGTAAGCAGGTTTGGTAAGCCAGATCGATTTCCTGCTGATCTTTTTTAGTCAGCTTACGAGAAGCAGGCTTCGTACCGGCAGGAGCGCCTTTCGGTACGGCACCTGTACGCTTAGCTTGCGCCATTGCTTCTGCATCACTTCCGCATTTTGTTTGAACCTGTTTGTCGGCAAATTGAATCATGAACTGCTGAATCTTAAACTGGGAGTTCGCCAGCTCGCGCCCGGTTTTGTTGATTTCCATTAAGCGGCCAAACTGTTTAGCTTTCAGTTCTAATACCAACTTATCAATAGCGGCCTTCTTCTGAGCCAGATCTTTTTGGTTTTGTACTTTAATTTTGTCGGCTTCTTGCTGCGCTTTGATTTTTTCTTTTTCTATTTCAGCGTTCTTTTTAGAAATTTCACCGCGTTTTTTTGCTTTTTCTCCAACAGATTTATTGATCTGTTGTTTCATATCAAAAATTTGTCTGTCGATACTGTTCTTCTGTTGTTCAACACTGTTATCGGACTGATCAACACAACCGCTGCCTTGGCCACCGGATTGGGTCATCATAAGAGCACCCAAAACGTTTGTTAATCCGCCGGTAGGGTCATCACCTAATGGGCCGCCTAAGTTAAACATGCCACTGCATTGTGAAATCTGCTGTGAGCACGATCCCATGTTACCGAGACCTTCCTTCGAACACTGCGCACCGGCACGGCTGCTGGCATCGTTGTATCGCTGGTATAGCGAGGAACATTCTTGTTGATTTTGTTGCGCGTCCGATCGGTCCGCATCACATCGTGCTCTACAGATTTCCCTGCCGGGAGCATTACTATCTAAAACTGCTGTTGAAGTTCCGGAAGCATTGGGTGTGGAACCAACCGCAACGACAGGGTAAGTGGTAGCACAGCGGCCCAAACAATCAGAATAGCTTGAGCTTCTGGTTTGGCCCCAACTTGAGACACCCGTTAGAATCAGTGATACAACTGTCAAAGTTTTTAAAGATGAAAACAATTTCATTAAACCCCCGATCCTACTTATCATTATAAGCAATTGCTGATCCTGATAATAGGCTTCATCTCACAATGAGACATTACTAATACATATTACGGGAGAACTCGATGGCCGGAAATCCGACCATCGACTAGATTCAGAGGCGAATACTAGGCAGCAGCCGTCTTAGGTTTAAACCGATTAGCTTGCTTAATGATCATAAACAGAACAAATGCGATAATTACAAAATCAAGCGAGCTTTGTAAAAAGCTGCCGTAAGCTAATACGCCGGTACCGGCTTTTTTGGCATCTTCAAGTGTCGTGTAGCTGTTGCCATCCAGTGCGATGAACTGGCCGGCCACGTTGACTCCTCTAAGCGCCAACCCTACAAGCGGCATAATGATATCGTTCACCAAGGAATTCACGATCTTTCCAAATGCGCCACCGATAATGATACCCACTGCGAGATCCAAAACATTACCTTGCGCAATAAATTTTCTAAATTCACCAATCATTGAAACTCCTTTTTAGTTAGTTAAATTGCAACTCATGAGCGGCTATCAAGCAAGCTCAATACGAAAGTCGTGCCGCCTTGCAAAAAGAATTGTGATTACCAACTCTTAACGTAGTTTGAAAACTGTGAAAATTGTCAAAGGCGAAAATTCTGATTTGTTCATCAACGGCCACAATATTCATGTGCAAACCGAAGATTGGGGACCAGAAAAGCGGACCATCATCAGCCGGGTCTTTAAAAACGGAAGTGTTTTTAAAACTTTTAAAATATCTTACGACAAGATCGAAGATTTTGAATTAGAAACCCAAAGAAAAAGAGCCGTTGTAGCACTTCACCACACCGTTATCGAATGGTCCCGAAAAGAAATCTAGCCTACTTTTTAACTGAAATTCATTGAACAATTAACTGTGATCGAATTTAAGCACGTCTATAAGGCCTATTTGGCGAATGTTCCTTGTCTTCGGGATGTCAGCTTTCTTGTTAACGAAGGTGATTTTGTATTTGTGGTGGGCCCCAGTGGCGCCGGTAAAACCACTCTGTTCAAACTCATTACGGCTTATGAAAGTAAAAATACCGGAGAGATAAATGTTTTGGGTCACAATCTCAGCTCTCTCAAAAAAGGACAAATTCCTTTTTTACGACGCGAAATCGGGATGGTTTTGCAAAATTACAAATTACTGAAAAACAAAACAGTTTTTGAAAATATTGAACTGCCTTTAATCATCCGCGGACTTTCAAAAGAAGAGCGAGCAAAAAAAACAGCTGAAATCATTGAGCGCGTCGGTCTAAACGAGTACCGCGATCAGTTTCCTGACTTTCTTTCTGGTGGTGAACAACAGCGAGTCGCCATTGCAAGAGCGTTAGTCCATTCTCCTAAAATCGTAATCGCAGATGAGCCCACCGGGAATCTGGATTCGGAATTAAGCCAGTCAATTATGAATCTTTTTAAAGATTTTTCAAAACAAGGCATCACCTTTTTAATAGCGACGCACGACGAACGCCTTCTTAAAACTTTCGACAGCCGGGTTTTAAGAATTAATCGTGGCCAAGTCAGTGAGGAGGGGCCATGAAAGTAAATTCACTGAAGGTCGCTTTGTTTTTCATTACTTGCTTAAGTATTTTGATTCTTATCAGCGGATTTCTGGTTTATAAAAATTCGTTAATAGCACTTGGTGCCTGGAATAATGCGAACAAAATGCTGGTTTTTTTAAAAACCGAAACACTTGAGCAGCAACGCAATGATCTGGTTAAAAAAATAGAATCCATGACAAACGTAAAATCAGTCACGCTCGTAGACCGAAAAGAAGCCGGTGAATCATTTCAAAAATCATTAAAAGAATATGCGAACTCTCTTCTGACAAATGACGAAATGCTGGATTTGGTGCCTGAAACTTTAGAAGTGGATTTACAGCCGGAGCTTAATCTTTCAGACAGGCAACTTTCTTTTCAACAACTGGCTTTAGATTTAAAAGACGAAGCGGCAATAGAAGAATTTTCTTACAGCGCTACCTGGCTGCAAAAATTTGAAAAGATCGACCGCTTTTTGCGTTCTGCAGGACTTGTAGTCTTTTTGGTAACAACATTACTTGTCAGCTACCTGATAAGCCTGATGATCCGGGTTTATATTGATGATACCAAATCAGAGATTGAAGTTTATAACTTGCTTGGCGCCACCCGTTGGTCCATTTACAAACTCTATTTATCAGATCTAACACAATTTTTAGCATT
>JANWIU010000157.1 GCA_025449725.1 Pseudobdellovibrio sp. | reverse complement strand
GGAGGCTTGGCTTTAGTTCTCAAATATGAGGTAATAAAGCTGTGAAAAAAAGCCGAACCAGTTTCGTTACAAACAAATTTGTCACTAAAAATGAAAAAGCTGAAAAGTATTTTTCTTCGAAATCGCACGATAGTGAGATCAAAGGTGTCGACCAACAGATTTATTTTGCGATGAAAAATGTAAAGGCGCCAAAAGATTGGTCTGCAACGGCAATTGATATTGCAGCCAGTAAATATTTTCGAAAAACCGTCAAGTCAGAAAGCTCTATTTTTGCGTTGGTAGATCGAATTACTAAGGGAATGAATACAGCGGCTAAAAGCTCCGGTCTGTTTTCGGGCCCAAAGGACGTTCAAAATTTTTGTGAAGAGATAAAATATATTTTACTGTCACAGAAGGCGGCGTTTAATTCTCCTGTATGGTTCAACCTGGGGCTTAAAGAAGCCTATGGCCTTTCTTCTGCCAGTGAACATTTTTATTGGAGTAAGAAATTAAAAGAAGTGGTTTCTGTTCGGGATGCCTATTTGCACCCGCAGACTTCAGCCTGTTTCATCCAATCGATAGAAGATAACCTTGAATCTATTTTTGACCTTGTTAAATCTGAGGCTAAATTGTTCAAATACGGATCAGGTTCAGGTTCAAATTTTTCAAAACTTCGCGGAAAAAACGAAATGCTTTCTTCGGGTGGCCATAGCTCGGGGCTTCTTTCATTTTTGGAAGTTCTTGATAAAGCAGCCGGTGCAATTAAATCCGGTGGCACAACCAGACGTGCAGCTAAAATGGTTTCTGTCGATTTGGACCATCCGGAAATTGAAGAGTTCATCAGTTGGAAAGCCAAAGAAGAAAAAAAAGCACAAGCTCTGATTTCTGCCGGATATTCTGCTGACTTGGACGGGGAGACTTATAAAAGTATTTCGGGTCAAAACGCAAATAACTCTGTTCGGGTTCCCGATCGCTTTATGAATTTGTTGGGTCAAAATAAAGTATGGAAGCTTCGCAACCGTCACGATGCCGGTGTTTACAAGGAAATTCCTGCAGACAAACTATGGCAGGAAATCTGCCAGGCTGCATGGGAATGCGCAGACCCGGGGTTGCAGTTTGATGACAATATTAACCGGTTTCACACTTGTGCAACTACAGATAAAATTAATGCCAGCAATCCGTGTTCTGAATATATGTTTTTGGACGATTCCGCCTGCAATCTGGCATCGCTAAACTTAGTTAAATTTTTAGACAATAAACAAAGTTTTTTACTTGAAGAATTCGTTCACTGCGTGCGGGTAATTTTCATCGCGCAAGAGTGTCTAATTGATCACTCCAGCTATCCAACAAAGAAAATTGCCGAGAACTCACATGACTTCAGACCACTGGGCTTGGGTTTTGCGAATCTAGGTTCATTCTTTATGCGAAAAGGAATCCCTTACGATTCTGAAGAGGCGCGCGCCTGGGCGGGGTTTCTAACTTCAATTATGACCGGTGTGGCCTATGAAACCAGCTCGCAAATGGCAAAAGAAATAGGTGCTTTCAGCGGATACAAAAAGAATAAAACTTCGATGACTAAGGTTATGCGAAAGCATCAGAAAGCGGTAAATGACATTGATTGGTCCATGCTTCCTGATTCCTATCGTAAGTTGGCAACCGACACCTGGAAGTCAGTAGTCAATTTAGGTCAGCGTTACGGTTACCGAAATGCTCAGGCAACAGTGATTGCTCCTACCGGAACAATCGGGTTGATCATGGACTGTGACACCACCGGTATCGAACCGGATTTTTCGCTTATAAAAAATAAAAAACTTTCCGGCGGTGGGTACTTAAAAATTGTTAATCAATCAGTTCCAATTGCACTTGAGAATTTAAAATATCTGCCAAAAGATATCGAACGAATTCTCATTCAAATTGAAGAAACCGGTTCGGTTTTAAAATCCGATATTAAAGCAGAACACCGTGCAATTTTTGCCTGCGCCACGGGTGATTTAGCATTGTCGCCGGCAGCGCATTTAAAAATGATGGCTGCCGTTCAACCTTTTATCAGCGGTGCCATTTCTAAAACGGTAAACTTGCCTGCATCCAGCAGCGTTCAGGATGTGAGTGAAACTTACATTCAGGCATGGAAGTTGGGTTTAAAAGCCGTTGCGATTTATCGGGATGGAAGTAAATTTGTACAGCCATTAAGTACCGCGAATTTAACTCAAAAGAAAATCGAAGCGGCAAATCATCCGGCCTGCACCGAGTGTGGGTATCCCACAATCCTGGAATCGGGCTGTTATCGTTGTACAAATTGCGGAACAACGACGGCCTGTTCAAGCTAGTTGAGAGGCTGAAAAATCCTAAAATTTTCTCACTTTGAAACAGCTTCCTTGAAGCTATTGTAATTGGATCAAAATGAAAAAAACCCCTCTAGGAATTTCGCCATTTTTCCGATGAGTAGTTAGGGAATCTAACTGCGGGGAATGTATCTGAAATTACCGAATATTAAATCCAAATATTCACTTTTCATTCTTTTTGCAATGGCTCTCGTGCCATTTCAAAATTGTGGTCAAATTTCCTTGCATTCAATGATGTCAAAACAAGGTCAAGTCCTGGATGTTACTCCTCCAAAGCCAACATATTTAAAAGCTCCGACTGCAGAGAGCACTCTTTTCAGAGCTGCCATTATGATTGATATGAGTTTTTCAATGATCGGGGATACCTGTACCAGTTCTGTAGTGGATATGCTTGGAGTGGTTGCTGACAGGGCTATTGATGCCTGTAGTTCTCCTTCCGGAGTTGACAATGATTTAAACCGAATCCAAGTTGTCCGGAATTGGTTGCAGACCACCTATGAAGATCTTTCAGCGCGTAAAGATTTTGGCGCTAATAGTTTTAAAATTTTAATTGTTCCGTTTTCAGGACCCAGCGCGAAGAAATTGTTTGAAGGCGTTGATTCAAAGTTTCCTGAAGCGAACAGATTTACGGATTATCAGTCCGCACTCGTGTTGTTAGATAAGCTGGAAGTTGTTCAGAAATGCTATTTTACAGGGAGCACAAATTGCGCTATTCCTACGGCCTTGCAAGCTGCTAGACCGGGATGGACTTGGGTGTTGGGCCAATCCACCAGCTTAATGGGTACCTCAGTGCCTGCACCGGCTTTAATAAAAATGAAGGAAGTTCTAAACCAGGAAATTATCGCATTAGGACCTGCCAAATCTCAGTCCCGATTCGAGGTGGTTTATCTTTCTGATGGTGTGCCTAAGCCCCGAATTGACCACGTTGTTAAAGCCGCGCAAATTGTTTGGGAGAACAATACAATCCAGAATTCCTGCAAAGAGACAGCTTCGGACAGATACCGAGATGAAATGGTATACGGCCCGACCAACAACTTTGATTCCTCATATGAAACTTGCAAAAACATTTTAAGTTCAACTTCACTTTTACAGAACGAAACAACTTGCACAGCAGAAGATCCCGCCTGTGTAAGAGATGCGCTGAGTACCGGGATTGAGCGCTATTGGGGAGACGCAAAAGACAACGAAATCCTTAATATTTTCCGAAAATTAAGTGATATTAAAAATTTATTTTTAAGTTTGAACCCAAGCATTCAGTTCCGTCACTCGTTTGTGCGAATTGATTCAAGCCTGCCAGCCCGTAAAACAATGGCATCTGATTTAAAAGAAGATTTTAACTGGATGGTCCGGTCCAACAAGGCGTTTGCCAATAACTTCAGATTTGTTGTTCACTCGTCGTCAGCGGCTCCGTTCAGTTTGTTCCCCTCGCTATCTTCCAGCGACAGCTATCAGTTGAAACACATTGTTGCAGCGAACTTAACAAGTCGGGTGAATTCTGCAGGTGCATTGGTTGCAGACAGTGATTCCGATGGCTTGTTTGACGTTGATGAGGTGCCGGAAATTTCTAACACAGATCCAACTGTTGCGAGATCTAATGGATTTTGCTTAGACTCGATTACTTTTAAGATGCATGGTTGTGTAAGAGTTTCCTGCGACCCACAAGTTGATGTGGATGGTGACGGCTTAAATGAGTGCGAAGAAAAGACCCTCAGCACATCAGAAACAGATTTTGATACTGATGACGATGGCATGCCTGATTCATTAGAAGTGTTGTTCGGCTATAATCCACTGGTAAACGATAGATTCAAAGATTCGAATTTTGACGGAAAAAGTAATTATAGCAATTTTGAACTTGGCCTCTTGCCGCTAACAGTAACGTATCCGATGTCAGTAAACCGTGATTATCTCAGTCAAGTGGGTGTAAGGCCTGCCGGTATGAAAGAAGTGGTAAACGCGCAAGGCGATACTATAATGGTCAGTGGATATAGTATTCAGTTGCATTCGCTTCCGTTGGTATATACTCAGCCGGTTACCGTGGTTAATAACATGTATAAGTCTCTTACCAAGAATGCGCAAACCAAATGGCCATTTTCAATTACCGCTTCTCCTCACGAAGCGGGTAACAACTATGTTTATGTTATTGCTAAAGTTGAAAATTCACAGAACCCGAAAGATTTTTACTGGATACATAGGCGCATTGAGGCACCTTTTGGCCAGCCTCTTATAATCGATTTTGACCTGGAGCTTATGGATTATCATTTGGTTCCGGATCCGCAATGGAGCAGCCAGTGAAGAAAATAAATTTTTTAATGCTTTTTATGGTTCTGTTGTTAGTCACATTTCAAAACTGCGGCCAGGTCAGCGTTAGCGATGCTCCGTTGTTGGTTGAGCCACTTTCTATTCCCAAAGATAAACCTGAATTTCTGATTTGCCCGGTAGAAGGGCCGGCCATCAGTGTTCCGGTAACTTATGTTTTTATCGTTGATATGTCGTTGTCTAATCTCGGTGGCTTTGTGCAGGAAAGTTGTGGTGGTTCAAGCTACCGCTATCACTTGGCTCTTAGCCAAGCGAGTGATCATCTGCTGGGGCCAGGTAACACCAGTAGAGCAAAAAGGTTAGAAGGAATTTCTGCCTTTGTGTCGCAAGTTGCAGATACAAATCCGAACTTAAGATTTTCTGTCATCGGATTTTCTACACAAAAGCTTTTAGGTGGGGCTGGCGTCACCTGCGCCAATTCTGCAACTAGTAGCAAACAAACTTTCTTAAATCGCTTAGGAGAACTTAAAAACGTTCAGACTAATGATTACAGAAAGAGTGGGGCGGTTTGTGCTTTCAATTCACCATTTACAATGGGTACAACATCCTATTTAAGTGCAATTGATTGTTTAAATGAAAATATCGATGCTGAAGTTTTACTTTCCGGCGCCTCTAGGCCTTTTTACCAGATATTTTTTATCACTGACGGTAAGCCCAATGAAAAGACTTCGTCAGGTCAGTTAAATATTGAGGGAATCTGCGGGCCAAACACAAGTCCGGTAGGTCAATCTTGCCGTGCAGCTATTCAGGCGTGCAATAATGAAGATTGTATTTACGACTATATCACTGACAATTCTTACGTACCTAAGTTGCAAATGCTGACGAATAGTTTGAAAGCGAACGGCTATGGTTTTAATTTGAAGCCGATATTTTATGAAAAAGCAGGTACACCTGTAGCGGAAAGCGATTTCCCAAGGGCCAGTTTAAGTTTGAATAAGTTAGCTCGATCAGACGGATCACAAACAACAACTACGGCATTGACTGACCTTAGCAGCTTGGCGACTCAGTTGACTGAAGCGCTTGGAACTCAGGCCTTAGTTAACTACACGTTCACAAGTCCTATGGTGATTAACGCAAATGCAATTCCTGCAGGAGACAAAGTATTATTGGATACCGACGGTGATGGCTTAACAGATATTTTAGAAGATAGTCTCGTTAGTCTTGGTTACAACAAGAATAATCCTCGCTCTTCCGGAATTTTAGACAGTATTTGTCATAAGTATTTAGCCGATCAAAATTGCTCCATCACCAGTACGCCTACCTGTGCGAATACAAAAGTAGGTTTCAACCTAAATCAATGTGATAAAGCAAAATTACAAACAGTCCTTCCCGGAAAAGTGCTGACTGGATATGATTCCGATAATGACGGGATTGTTGATTATTTTGAGTTCTTACGGGGTACCAATCCGTTTATGACAGATTATGCTTTAGACGATGATGACGACTCAGTAGGAAATATCACTGAGCTCTACCGCGGATCGGATCCATTTAGCCCACAGAATATGTATAGAGATCATGTAACTTCCCTTGATGTACAAGAAGTTGTGGCTCCACAATCAGCCCAGTGTGTATTTTCAGGCGTGAGTTTACAGCTTAAAATAAATAATATCTCACTAGTGCCTGAGAAGGATACTAATGAAGTCTACATTACATTTGTAGCGGAACCCTCAGGCGAGCTCAATGCCAAAAGAAAGCTTTATTCCGCCAAGTTAATTATTAATAGCCAGGGTAAGTTTAATAAAATATCCTTAAACAATGACGACATCGTGTTGGTTGGAGAATTTTAAGTGAGAATTTTAATATTATTTTTCTTTTTATTTGGTAGTGAAATTACGCTGGCACAGTCCAGCCAAAAGTGTATTAGCCTTGAAGGAATTCACTTAGGTTGTGTGCCGTCGGAAAACCATGCCTGTATTCGATTAGTTGTAAAAAATAAAGAAGAAATCACGCCGGATAATCCAACGGGATCTTCTACGGGAAATCCTTTTACCTGTCAGTATATCAAGATTATCCAGACAGAAAGAAGAAATCCACAGACAGGGCCCCTTCCGCTTAATTGTCAGTCTTGGAAGCCCGGATTTAACCCAAATGCAGGCGGCGAAACCGGTATTGACCGGAATTCTATGTGTGATATTTTTTCGCAACCGGTCTGTGATGAGGTTTGTAAGCTTTGCGTACCGGAGTTAAAGACAGCGAACGTTGATACCATTGAAAAAGGCTGCGAAATTTTATCAGATGGCAGTGGCAGTTGCACCGGCGATTGTCGTAACCGTTGTTCAGATGAACCTTATTCCGGCGGGATATTTTATGGCACATGCGGAGGGCCGCGTGTCTGTTTAGCAGCCGGAGAAAATGTAGCTTGTAGAACGCAGATTCCTGTTTGTCCTGGCACATTCCCGGGTAATCCCGGGTTTCCGGGCTTAGGAGTTCCGCCCAGCCCCGCAGATCCAACTTTTTTAAATACAAAAGATTATTATCCCGTTTGTTCTAATGCTGAAAAGTGCCCGCGTGCAGTAGATTATCACGGTAACGCAGTCGACGAGTTGCCAGGCGGCGGCTTTCCTCAATGTATTACATCTTCAGGTGCACCCGTTCAACGCGTGAACGGATCATGCCCTTGTGTTATGAACGGCAGTCCGGTCGCCAGAGGCGAAAATGGGTTTTGTCCGCAGGGTGCACAGGATTCCACACCGGTCACAATGGTTAATGTCGGAACATCAGGGCAATGTCCTGAAATTCCACCTATTGTTCCAAGCCAGCCGTCACAAGGTGCCTCTTGCCCATGGGTAAAAGCATTCGGAAAAGTGAGACGTGATTGCGAACCGGTTCCGTGTTGTTGTCAATTTGATCCCGTCACTAAAAAAGCCAAAACAAGCGAGAAGTGTGTAGCTGAAGGCCAGGGCGCTTGCCCGGGCGGTTGCGAGGGCTGGATCGATACAAACATTCCACCGACATCCGGGACAGCCACAGCGACTGCTAACTCAACATCAGTTACAACTAAAAAGGCGTCTTCTAAAAGGAAGAAAAAATAATGTTTCAAAAGGAAATGAATTCTTACATTAAATATTTATTTCCAGTTCTGATTGGGATGTCATTGCTGTTTTCATTTCAAAATTGCGGGCAAGTCAGTTTATCTGAGAATCCGAGTAAGCCGGTTGTCGCAACCGGAATTAAAGGAAACTTCTGTGTCTCTAAGACTGCAGGTTCGAAATATGTTAAGACGAAACTTTACTTTTTAAATTTAACCGCTAAGCCGATGGAGCACCGACTTGTTCCGGATACGGATGTTGACGGCCTTGAAGATTCTCTTGAGACAGGCGCCTCGGCTTTATTCAGTTCAACGAACCGAAGATCAAGTGGGATTCTGGATTCAATTTGTTACAGACGCGGAGTGGGCTCAAACTGCGCACCATCAGCCGGTTCTTGTGATCCTACAAAAAAATTCTTTTATGGCGGAATTTCCGAGTGTGATTTAGCTGCCTTTACCGGTAATGGTGGGCCTAAAGGCCTTAATATCGATGGCAGTACCAAGATGGATTTTGTTCCTGATCTATTAGAGGTTCTAAGAGGAACTTCAGTAAGTTCCGAAGATGCTGATATCTCTTCTGACAGAGATGTACTAACGAACGAACAAGAAATTATTTTAGGTACCGATCCAAACGATGAATTCAGTTACGATCCTCCACTGGCAAATCGCGCATTAATTGATTTAACGAAGGATGCTGTGCCGAATTCCGTGTGCAACGGGCAGGACAGCTATAGTTTTTATGTAAATCAATTTCCGACAATTCCACTAGAGCCCTATTCAGACAGTGACGGAATGGCACACGGGCGAGATGAAAATATCGGGCTTATTATATTAGTCAGCCGAAACTCCGTCACATCTAACGTTGAGTATTACTCTTATTTATTCCGGGTTTTTCATAATTCCGGTGGATACGAAATAGTCGCTGCGCCTGAAGACTTTGTTTTAGAAGGCAGTTATTAATTTAAAATTTTAACCCAACCGTGTTTGTCTGCAGAAGTTCCGCTCTGAATCGCCGAAATTTCTTTATGCAAACGGGAAGTGAGTTCGCCCACTTCGCCGTTGTTGATCGTAATGTTGTAACGGTCATTTGCAAGCAGACCTACAGGAGAAATCACGGCAGCTGTGCCGGTGCCAAAAACTTCTTTTAAAGTTCCATTCTTACTGGCCGCTAAAACTTCTTCGAGGCTCAGCTTGCGTTCGACTGTTTTGACATTCCAGTCTTTTAAGATTTGCAAAACGCAGTCACGTGTGGCGCCGCCAAGAATGCTGCCATCAAGTGATGGAGTGATAATTTCGTCACCGATACGGAAGAAGACGTTCATGGTTCCGACTTCTTCGATGTACTTGTGTTCGGCAGCATCAAGCCAAAGCACCTGGGCATAGTTTTTCTTTTTGGCCTCGGTAGAGGCTTGGAGACTGGCCGCGTAATTGGCTGCAGCTTTAGTCGCGCCAAGTCCGCCGGCAGCTGCACGGATCAATTTTTCTTCTATCCAGATTTTTACCGGAGCAAACTTTTCAGCATAGTAAGCGCCAACCGGAGAGCAAATAATAAAGAACAGATATTTTTCAGAAGGTCTTACGCCCAAAAAAGATTCAGTACCGATAAGAGTAGGGCGCAGGTAAAGGGCTGAATCTTTCGCAACCGGAATCCACGATTCATCAACTTTAACTAACTGCTCAATTGCTTGTAAGAATAATTCTTGAGGAACTGCAGGCATGCACAGGCGCTTAGCGCCTTCAACAATACGGCGAGCATGAAAGTCCGGCCGGAATAAGTGAATCTTTCCGGTTGCGCCGCGGAAGGCTTTCATGCCTTCGAACAAAGCCTGGCCGTAATGAAAAACAGATGCTCCGGGCTCCATTGCAAAAGTTCCATAAGGTGAAATCTTTGGATTCTTCCAAACGCCGTGATCGTATTCCACGGTAAACATGTGATCGGTAAAATATTTTCCAAAACCCAGTTTTTCAGGAGCAATTTTTTCTTTAGGAGTTTTGGTCGTTTGAATTTGAATCGGATCCATAGTTGCCTTTTTACGTTTATTAATTGCTTACGCAGATGATGTTAGGTTAGAACACCGGTATGCGAAAACTTGCTTTTATCACACTCATTGTGATCTTTTCATCCATTTATTACTTTTCAGCAGTCAAAGATGAAAATTCTTTAGCATTCCAATTAAAGAAGGAAGTTCAGCAGGCCGTGATCGCCATAAAGCCCTCAAATTCAAAATCAGAAGATCCACAAATCCTGCCGCAAAAAGAATCATTACCGGCTGCGCAAACAGAATTTGGTGTTGATTTAGGGGCTATGGAATCAGGTCCATTGAATGACTGGCTAAGGCAAGAAGCGGTCTCGATGGACATGACCAATAACGACGTTGCGCAAGTTGAAATAAAGTTAAGAGCTAGTGCTAATACTTTAAAACCCGAACAATTAAAGGAATTGGTAAGTAAAGCATTGAGTTTTAATACGCCGGCGAATGAAAGAATTTTATCTGCCTATTTGCTTACACTTAATTCATCAGATGCATCAACAGGTGCTCAATTCGATTTGGCCAAGGAAGCTCTTCCTGATTTGGGCCCGGCGCTGCCGCATTCAGAGGCTGAATTGCGACGAACTCAGGAGCTTGCACTCCGTTACATGGAGGTGGATCAATTGGCAGAAAAAGCCAAAACGGATTCTAATGCACGCGATAACTTAAAGTTATTGCTGACCCAAGCAAAGTCAGAAGAAGTGCGCCGCTATGTTGCGCGCAAAATTAAAGAACTGGGTTTTTAAAATTTCTAAAACTCTCGGCTTTAATAGACACAGATAAATATAACAAATCTCTGTTTTTTTAGTTGCGATCTTAAGCAAGATGGCTAGAATCGCCCTGTCCTGTTTATAGGACCTTCGGGGGGAAAATGAAGATCAAAAATTCGATCTTAGTAGCAGTATTAACTTTAAGTTTCATCAATGTAGCAGTGGCAGAAGATAACTCCGCCGATTGCATTCCGCAAAGTGAAATGCAAGCGATCGCTTCGCACTTTACTCAGTTTGCGAATTTAGCAAACGGTCCACTTTGCAATGATAACTCTCAGAACTGGCATTTGATTTCTTCCATGATGTTCATGAGAAAAACACAATTCGCCGCAAACATGCCTAAAAGCAAAGACGAACTTTTCAGCGGACGTTTTGCAAGTAATTGGTATGACTACTTCATCGGCCGTATCAGCGAACTTGAAGTTGTAGACAACTGCCCTAAAGGCGTTGTTGCTTACGTTTACGCATTTGGCGGAAGCGCGATGTACGTTTGCCCGATGGCATTGACAGAAAGTTTCTCTAATCTGGACCGTGCAAGCGTCATGATGCATGAAGCCCGTCATATCGATGGTTACCCGCATATCACTTGTTCGAAAGGCGCACGTAAAGGTATTCAAGGTGCTTGTGACGTTAAAATTGCGGACGGTGGTTCATACGCTGTAACAGTTGAAACTTACGCTCAATTGGCAAAATACGCAGAAGGCATTCATCCTGCGATGAAAGCTTATTCAAAATCTTCAGCGGTTGTTTATGCCGATGAAGCATTTGAAAACCCTGTACGTATCAACCGTTCTGAAACTTTATTGGCTTTAACCAACGATCAAAAATTCTACTCAGTAGATTCACAAACGGGTGACGCAAAACAATTAGGTAGCGCAATTGCGACAGGTAAAATTGTTAAACGCGGTCAGCACATGATTATCTTCCCAACAGATAAAACAGTAAAAGCGCAGTACGTGTTTGCAAATGACGAAGGTCAAATTGCTCAGTCACCGAATGATTTCGTAACTGAATACAACGCACAAACGCCGGATCAAAAATCTAACTTAGTGGATTTACACATTGGTGCTCAATGGAGTGCTCGTGTTTACAAAAACAAAGTGACCCTGATCTGTGATCCTAAATCACCGGCTCAAACAGACGTTAACTTGCCTGCAGGAAAAGTGGCGGCAAACTTGGTTTACCCGGCAGGGTACGCTCGTGACGTTTACACGGCTCAGTTGTTAACTGAGTCTGGCGAAGCTTTAGAGCTCAGCTGCGCTAACAAAGTAGCTTCAATGAAGCCTTCGACTTTGCGATTAGATCAAAAGTATTCTCGCATTTACAAAGCTAATGGCGTTGTACTTGGTTTACTGGGTGGAAAGCTGTTCAAAATTGACGGCGACCGTTCTACTGCGCTTCAAACGACTATTGATGGCAACATTGCTGAAATCACGTCTCAGCAGTCATTTGAATTTTTTGCAAATTAATCACTGAATTCGATTTGAAAAATAACCAATTAGATTTGGTAAGTGAAAACCCTGGCTATGCCGGGGTTTTTGTTTTCTGGTGCTCCTTCTAAAGCAAAGTGGCAAAAAATGGCATCTTTTCGTTTGGCTAGCTTTTCTGGGGGGAAAATGAAAGTCTTCATAACGATCTCAATTGTATTTCTATTTTTAAGCTCCACTGACGTATTTGCTCAAGACGCTGTTCAGGACTCCGCTTCAGACGCCAGTGCCGAAAAGGACTGTGTACCGCAAGCTGAAATGCAGGCGATCTCGCAGACATTTACTCAATTTGCTGAGCTATCGAATGCGCCGTTTTGTAATGATGGCTCTGCGAACTGGCAGCTGCTTTCTTCGCTTATGTTTATGCGTAAAACGCAGTTTTCAGCCAATATGCCGCAAAGTAAAGACGAGCTTTTCAGCGGAAAGTTCGCCAAAGATTGGTATGGCTACTTTGCGGCCCGACTAAACCGCCTGGAAGCCGCGCCTGAATGTGCAAAAGGGATTATTGCCTTTGTTCGTCCCGGAATTAAGACGATGCATATTTGTCCGATGACTTTTACCGACAGATACTCTTCAGTCGACCGCGCCACCGTAATGATGCACGAAGCCCGTCATCAGGACGGGTTCCCACACATGACTTGTACACGCGGCGCCCGCAAAGATGTTCACAAGGCTTGCGATATTAATATTTCTGACGGCGGTTCTTATGCTGTTACTGTTGAAACCTACGCGCAGTTTGCAAAATACGCGGAAGGCATTCATCCGGCATTAAAAGTCTATTCAAGATCAGCGGCTATTATCTATGCTGATGAAGCGTTCGAAAATCCAGTACGGATCAATCGATCTGAAAGACTATTGGCAGTGACAAAGGATTCAAAATTTTACTCTATTAATTCACAAACCGGTGAATCGAAGCAGTTAGGTGCTGCAGTTGCGCTTGGGCACATTATCAGGCGCGGCCCACACCTGGTTATATTTCCAGAAGATAAAAGTAAAAAAGCAGAATATATTTTTGCGGATGGAGAAGGAAGAATCGACCAATCTCCGTCCGACTTTGTGTCTGAATACAATGCTCAGACGCCAGAGCAAAAAGCAGCTTTAATCGATTATCACATTGGCGGGCAGTGGAATGCGAAAGTATTTAAGTCGTCATTAACAATGGTTTGCGACACGAGAGCGCCGGATGTGGCTGAAGTTCAAATTCCTGATGGTAAAGAAGCCATTAGCCTGTCGTACCCTGAAGGTTATTCAAGGGAATCATACCGTATTCAATTGTTTACCTCTTCCGGTGATGTTTTTGATGTTAGTTGCGAAAACAAGAAAGCATCAGTAACGCTATCGACAACGCGCCTGGATCAGAAGTACACTCGTATATACCGGGCCAACAATGTTGTTGTTGGATTATTGGATGGTAAGTTGTATGCGGTTGAAGGAAGTCGTTCCGTTGCTTTGCAAACTTCCATTGATGGCATGATCACGGAGATCGTACCGCAACAATCTTTTGAATTTTTCAATCAATAGGTTTTAAGGCCGGGTCAGTTCTCCGGCTACATTCCAAAAATCAAGAATGAAGGCCGAACCCCAGCTGAATGGATATTCGGACTGGTAAAATGCGGATTTAAACGCGGGTAGTTCCGACCGGTGCCGGTAAATTTCATTCACCACCTGGTCGCGAAGTAAAACTTTATTAATCATTTTATTTATTTTCAGAACCATCTCATGGTCACTCATTAGAAAAGCCACCTTTGCGCTAAAGCCCATCAGCCACGACCAGTACATATTGCCGTGATACTCCTGTAAACCGACGACTTTTACCTGAATGTAGGTGTCCTCCTTCGTGTAAGAAGGAAACGTGGCAAAGCCAGGGCAGGGGCCTAATGTAAAAAGAGGATGCCTTTTAAGGCTTTCGTAAAGCGATTTAGAATCCTTCATTAAACCATATTCAATAGCCCACAGGTTTCCTTCAAGCGAGATGTTTTCCCTACCTGCCATAGAGACAAATAATCCGGTGATCGGGTCAAAGAACACATCCATGATTTTTTGCCGAAGAGTTTCTTGATTCTCAACGGTAAGAAATCCGTATTCAGTCCCCATGTGAAGATAGAGCAG
Organism: Pseudobdellovibrio sp.; assembly: GCA_025449725.1. Lineage (GTDB taxonomy): Bacteria > Bdellovibrionota > Bdellovibrionia > Bdellovibrionales > Bdellovibrionaceae > Pseudobdellovibrio. The sequence continues at coordinate 9,612 of JANWIU010000157.1, read as the reverse complement.
ATTCGTAAAGAACATTTTCCCTTTTCGCTGAGCACTGTCTTGCCAGTCGGCATGTTCACCTTGCGTAATGAGGCTATTGTCAAATTTAGAATCATAAAAATTAAATATTTGCCGGAACTGTTCAAGCCTCGAGTTAAACCAAGTTTCATCGTTTGTGGATTTCCGGTAAACCCAAGAGGCGTACAATACCATTAAGTTTGAATCAATGGCTTCATACGCATTGTTAACAAGGTAAAAGGGGCTAATTTTATCGGTGACTTTTAAAGAGTATTTTCCGAATCCAAAAGTTTTAAAAACACTGGCCATCACAACGCGGTTAACCGGCGCCATCGAATCCACATATAAAGGCACCAGGTTATCTGCACGGCAATGACTGATTAAATAGGATAGGTGTTCTCTTACAACGTCAGCGCGGCCAATGGCAATTAAACCTTTCGAAGACAAACAAAAGTCTCGTGTCCAAAAACTTTTAAATTGATGTGCACCAGCCGATAAGAAATGGCCGGAGCTTAATTTTACAATGTTTGTTTCAAGCGAGCGTCGCGCAATTGAAGAACAGTTCGTTTCAGTCATAGCTAAGAGTAGGTTATTTTAAAAAAAAAGGGAACCAAGATGGTCCCCTTTTTTTTGTCATTTGTCTTTTAACGACTAAGACAGATTGTGTGCCAAAAGCATTTCGCGGTACTTAGGTAGCGGCCATAATTCGTCGCTTACCAAAAGTTCAGCCTGATCAATGGCTGCACGTAATTCGAACGACGCGGGCTGAAGATCTTTTACGATTTCCATCATACGTTTGTGTTCGTCATGCCCTTTACGAGACTTTTCAACTTTAGTTAAAAAAGTTTCATAACCGTTTAATACATCTAAAAATACTTGTTCGAATTCTGTTACGCGGGCTTTATGAGCCTTCTTAAGAGCTGGAATTGTCATCGCAGCATGAGCATGACCTAATTGTTCCATCTGTTTTTCAAGAGTTGGAATAATATAAGTACTTGCGATTTCAAGCATCGCTGTGTGCTCGATATCAAGTGTTTTCACATAGCGTTCAACGGCGATGTGATAACGTGAATCCAACTCTTCGCGGGTTAAAACTTTAGTATTAACCAAGAACTGCGTTAACTTTTTATCTTTCAATACTTCCAGAGCTTCCGGAGTAGTATTTAAGATCGGCAGACCGCGTTTTTTTGCTTCAGCTTTCCATTCGTCAGAGTAACCGTTTCCTGCAAAGCGGATGGCTTTTGTTTCTTTAACGATTCTTCTAACAAGTTCCATTACGGCTTCATCGCGCTTTTTCTTTTTAAGTAAATCTTTTAATTCTGCCGTACTGTCTTGAAATGCATCAGCAATGGCAGCATTCAGGAAAGACATTGGCACAGCTACGTTTTGGGAAGAGCCAACTGCGCGGAACTCAAACTTATTGCCGGTAAAAGCAAACGGGCTTGTTCGGTTACGGTCAGTGTAGTCTTTAGAAATATTCGGAATTTGGTCAACGCCCAAGTCGATGATTTGCTCATCGGTTCCTTTAAGCGCTTTGCCTTGTTCGATCGAATTTAAGATGCCTTCAAGCAAGCTTCCCAGGAAGACCGAAATAATCGCCGGCGGAGCTTCGTTGGCTCCCAAACGGTGATCATTGCCCGGGCTGGCGATAGCCGCACGCATAGCCGCTGAATTACGGAATACCGCACGCAATACCACGCTCAAGCAAGCCAAGAAGCGAATGTTTTGGTGAGGCGTGTGGCCTGGCTCCAATAAGTTTTCACCTTTGTCGTTCGCCATTGACCAGTTGTTATGTTTGCCTGATCCATTAACGCCTGCAAAAGGTTTTTCGTGTAATAAGCATACCATTCCGTGCTTAAGAGCCACGCGCTTTAACACTTCCATCGTTAATAAGTTATGGTCGGATGCGATATTCATATCTTCAAATATCGGAGCCAACTCAAACTGTGACGGAGCCACTTCGTTGTGGCGGGTTTTAACCGGGATGCCGAGTTTGTATAATTCAAACTCTGCTTCCTGCATGAAGGATTTTACACGAGTTGGAATTGATCCGAAGTAGTGATCTTCCAATTGTTGCCCACGAGCAGAAGAAGAGCCAACTAATGTTCGGCCGGTCAACAACAAGTCAGGACGTAAAGCGGCGAATTTTTTATCGACAAGAAAGTATTCTTGTTCAGCCCCTAAAGTCGTCGCTACTTTTTTAATGTCGATATCGCCAACCATTTTTAAGAATTCACAAGCCGCTTGCGACAGCGCATCGTTTGATCTCAACAATGGTGTTTTGTTATCTAGCGCCTGGCCGTGATAGCCGAAGAAAACTGTCGGAATACAAAGAGTCTTTCCGTTTTCTTCTTCAATAATAAATAAAGGAGATGTAGGGTCCCATGCTGTGTAACCTCGTGCTTCGAAGGTTGAACGCATTCCACCTGAAGGAAACGAAGACGCATCCGGTTCACCTTGAATCAATTGTGATCCTGTAAATCTTTCGATAACGCGAAGTTCAGAGTGATTCGAATGTTGAATTGAAATAAAGGCATCATGCTTTTCTGCAGTAGATCCGGTCATTGGCTGGAACCAGTGGCAGAAGTGAGTTACACCTTTTGATACCGACCACTCTTTAACAGCAGACGCAATTGATTCGGCTGTTTCTTTTGGAAGTTTTTTTCCGTGGTCTAGAGTTTTTAATAAATTTGAGTACGCATCTTTTGGAAGTTTTTCTCTCATCTGTGCAAGGCCAAAAGTCATACAACCAAAGTATTCCGAAACCGGAGCTTCTTTGCCGAAATTGTCTCTGATTTTGTCGATTTTTCTTAACGGTGCATCTACTGAAGCCAGGAATGCTTTTGGACGCGACTGGGCCATTGACGTAGGTATCGCCATACTCATAGGTTCTCCTTATGATCTCTTAATGAATAAAAAAACTCATTAAAAGTTTGGGTTAGTTGCTTCTGTACGAACTAAGGCTCGTAAAAAAACAATTAATCTTAGGAACACCCGCATACAAAATCAAGAAGCTTAAACAGTTGAGACACTGAGTTAAAAAAAATTAAAATAGAATCGTGGAATTCTAGTTAGCCGGAGCGTTCAGGAGGCCGTCTAAGATAATCTTTAGCTTAAAATAAGGTACAACGCCTTCGAATTTTGCACCGTTAAGGATAAATGTCGGAGTTGAGCGAATTTGTACAACTTCAGCAGACGCAATAATTTGTTTTAGGCGGTCCTGCGTTGTTTTATCATTTACACAGGCTTCAATATTGTTCTGGACAACGAAGTTTTCTACGAAGCCGGATTCAAAGTTATTTTGATTATTGAAAAAGGTCTCATGCAGTTCATAAAAATTCGCATTTGGCGAACAAAGCGCCGCTGCAGCTGCTTTACACGCATGAATATGCATAGCTCGATTAACGTTAGAATTGCAGGCTTGATCAAGAGGATAGAAGTAATAGCTGATATCGATCTTGTCTTTGTATTCAGCCAGGATCTGTGAAATCTGTTCAGATAAGGCACGGCAGGCAGGGCATTCGAAGTCAGAGAAAATCACCATTTTTAATGGCGCGCCGGCCACGGTGTTCAGTTTGGCAGGGGCAGTTGAAGAATCAAAGTTGACCTTATCAAGCTTTGAAAACTCGCTCATGACAGAATCTTTCAAAAGCTGATCGGATTTTTCAACTTCGGCCTGATTATTGACAACGACTTGGCGGACGCTTGCGCCGGCAATAGCAATTGCAAGAGCGGCAGCAGCTAATACTTTGAGGTCAGGAATAAATGAGCGTGCAGTCTTATAGAAAAGATACAAAGCAGCTCCTGAAAGAACATAATAGAAACTGCAAAAAAGGCAAATACTGGATAAATGAAGCAAAGAATACAAAAACAAACCGACACAACCGGCGAAATTAAGTATCAGTATGCCGTACAAAGTATTTTTATATTTTTCTGATTGAATGAAGGCTCCGGCCAGAACCAATAATCCTATAACTGCACCAAAAACAGAGATCGGTGTGTTCATGGGGGCAGCCATCGGAGAATTCGTTGTTTTATCACAGTTGAAAAACTCATTAATATTGCAAATGGAACCGCCGCTTAATCCCTTCGGAAACCGCACTTCAAAATAATGCTGAGTTAAGTAAATAGAAACGAAAATCATAAGTAACGAAATAATGGTCAGTACAATTTGACGGTTTCGGCTAGAAAGCTGCGGCGAAGTGTTCATGGGTAAAGTCTAAAAACTCTTGCAGGTAATTGCAATAACTATCAAACCGGTTTGGCCAGCTCTGCCAGGGCGATTTCGGTAAAATACTGTTTTCGGCGTTCGCCCATTAATTTGGCTTTCATAGGGGCTTCGATCGTAATCTGAGTACGCTTGCCATCAACGGAATAAATAAAAATCACCTTGTCGTCTTCGAACGGCAGCAATGCAGAAAAATTATCTTCATTTTCAAACAGATCAACAGACAGAACTGAATCGGACTGTTTGAAACTCCAGCTGGGAACATTTTTTAAAAATGGGCTGAGGCGGGCATGCATAAAGCCGTTACTGACGTAGTCATAAAAGGTAAAGTCGTAATCTTTCAGTTTTTTTAACACCTGCTCCGCAACATCAGTAAAATCTCGACTGACAGTCATGGGTGACAAGAGCTGTTCAATTTTGGCAACCCAAAATCCCCAGGTTTCTTCGTCTGACGATTGATAAGAAAGTTTAACTTCTACGTATGGTAAATGTACGCGGTAGCCAATTTCAAAAAAGCTATTGCGCGGGCGGTGTTTCAAAGTTTCTTCAACTTGAAAGGCGATATCTGATTCGCCGAAACCTATCGTGTCCCAACTGCGGGTGACAACTTTTACAATATTTTTAGTTTTATTTATCAGCTTGGACTGAATGTGATCCCGCCAAACAGCTTCGATTTCGCGGGGCGGGCCAGGGAGTACAAATATTTCCGTTGAACTGTGCAGTAAGTAAAAACCATTAGCTGTTCCTTCGGAATTGTACAGGACTTCAGCTCCCTGCGGGTAATAGCATTGCTGCTTTTGCATGTCTTTAACTACAAATCCGCGGCTGGTAAGTCTGTCTTGAATCTGTTTCCACGATGTTTCGTCAAAATGGAGCGGCTGTTTGGTCCATTCAGAAATAACTTCACGGGTGAAGTCATCTGAAGTGGGCCCAAGGCCCCCGGTTACGAACAACAATTCGGATTTGCCAGCAAGAAAGTTCAAAGCGTCTACAATAGCCGACCGGTCATCAGGTACTGTCAAATGGGCCGAAGTTTGCACTCCAAGGGCCTTTAACTTATGGGAAATCGTCGATGCATTTTTATTGATGATTTGCCCGCTGGTGAGTTCTGTTCCGATGGCTAAAATTGATGCTTTCATGGGCAATCCCTTGTCATTAATGAACTTTATCTGATAGAAGAAAAACGTTATAGTCAAGACCTCTTAAAGCGAAGGGAATTTGCGTGGAAGACTGGAAATCATTTGATCTTTTTAATCCCACTGAAGCCCATAAAATGCTGCGTGAAATGGTGCAGAGTTTCGTTCAGTCAGAAGTCGAACCGCAAGCGCACAAATTTGACCGCGAAGAAAAATTTAATTTACCACTATTTAAAAAAATGAGTGAGCTGGGCCTTTTAGGAATTACAGTTCCTGAAGCTTATGGTGGTTCCGGTTTAGATGCCACAGCAGCCGTTATCGCACACGAAGAAATTTCAACGAGTGATCCGGGCTTTTGCTTAGCTTATCTGGCGCATACGCTTTTAGCGGTTAATAATCTCGCTGTTAATGGCAGCGAAGATCAGAAGAAAAAGTATTTACCCGGGCTGAGTGATGGCTCGCTGATCGGTTCAATGGCGATGTCAGAACCGGATTACGGCACTGACGTGCTGGGAATGAAGTCTACTGCGGTTAAGCAAGGCGATAAATACATTATTAACGGCCGCAAAATGTGGATCACCAATGGAACCATTGATGAAAATCGTACGCCATGTGATTTCGTTTGGCTGTATGCCAAAACCGGAGAAAAAAACGGACGCGCTTTAATTTCAACTTTCATCGTTGAAAAAAATGATCCCGGTTTTTTTGTAGGACAAAAAATTACAGACAAGTTGGGAATGCGCGGTTCAAACACGGCAGAGCTTGTGTTTGAAAATTGCCAGGTGCCTGCTGACCGTTTGGTTGGGCAAGAAGGCGATTCCATGCACCATATGATGCGAAACCTTGAGATCGAGCGCCTGGGCCTTGCAGCGATGGGTCTCGGTATCGCGAAACGCTCTCTGGAAATTATGAACAAGTACGCGGCTGAAAGGAACTCTTTCGGTAAACCGCTGAATACCTATGGGCAAATTCAAAAATATATTTCTGAATCCTACGCGGAATACAAAGCAGCACAGGCTTATGTTTACAATACAGCCCGCAAGCTGGATTTAACCAAAGAGGGAAACCGCTTGGATTCCGACGGCGCGAAACTGGTTGCAACTACAATGAGTAAAAACGTTGCCGACAGAGCTATTCAGGTGCTGGGCGGATACGGTTACGTGGCGGAATATCATGTTGAACGGCTTTGGAGAGATGCAAAGCTTCTTGAAATTGGCGGCGGTACTTTAGAGGCGCACCAAAAAAATATTGCGCGTGATTTAGCGCGAAACGGCTTTTAGTGTTTCCGCTTTCAAAAGAAATTGAAATCTTAAACGGCAAATTGAAGGTCACCACATCCGATGTGTTGACCCACGTCTATCCGCTATTAACACCTGACCGGCAAAGTAAAATCAACCGGGTGGCAGCAGGACGCTGTTTTGATATTTCAGTTGTACTTGAAAGTATTTATGACCGTGGCAATATCAGTGCCGTCATGCGAACAGCGGAAGGGCTGGGGTTTTCAAGTTTTCACGTTATCGAAACATTTGAAAAATTTAAAAATGCCAATCGGGTCACTCAAGGTGCCGATAAATGGGTTGAAACTAAAAAATGGAAAAGCACCGCTGACTTTATTAAGTACGCTAAAAGTAATAATATTCGTATTTGTGTGACCAGCCTTAATGCGGCGAAGCCCATTCATGAAGTGGATTTTACAAAGCCCTTGGCACTGGTTTTAGGAAACGAAAAAGACGGTGTGTCGCAGGAAATTCTTGATGCCGCAGACGAGAGAGTCATTATTCCGATGCCGGGGTTCGTGCAAAGTTTTAATATTTCAGTTGCGGGGGCTCTTTGTCTTTACCAAATTTATCAAGACCGTTTGAAAAGACTTGGCAAAGTTGAAGATGTCACTCCTGAACAAATTGAAATTTTAAAAGCGAATTACGCTCTTCGCACTTTGGATTCTGCTGAAGAAATTTTAAAATCAAAACTGACCTAGGATTTTTTAACTAAAAAGCCTTTTAAGAGATTCGCATTTTCATCTGTTACTTCATAATCCAGACTTTGCATCGGCAGATTTTCAATTTGAATCTGATTTTTTTGCAGTTTAGAAGTGAATAGTTTAACTAGTTCTGTCCTGTTTTTCTTTTCATAATTACAAGTAAACAATATTGTGCCTTTTGGGGCCAGGCACTGAACCAGCAGCTCTGCCAAAGCAGGAAGATCCTTTTCGATTTTCCAGACCGAATCTTTTGACCTGCCGAATGACGGAGGATCGCAAACAATCAAATCCCACTTGCGGTTCCGCTTAACCGAGCCTTTTAAAAACAACATGCAATCCTGCGCGAAGAATTCGTGTTTTTCGGCCGGGATTTCACTTAGTTTAAAATTTTCGCGGCTCCAGGTTAAAAACCTTTCGCTGACATCAACGGTTGTTACCTTTTCTGCGCCGCCAAGAGCACTCTGAACCGAAAATCCTGACGTGTAAGAAAATAGATTTAAAACTTTTTTATCTTTTGAATGGGCACGAACGTATTGGCGGTTTTCTCTTTGATCAAGAAACAAGCCTGGAGAAAATCCGGAGTCGGTTTTCATTTGGTATGGAACGTCTTCTTCAAATGCCACCCAGTTATCGGCATTTTCACTGGCTAACGTTGATTTTTCTAGGCCGCCAACGCCTTGCCCTCGGTCCAGCATGTGGCGGATGTGCAATATTAAATTCTTTTTTTTTGCGAATGATTTAATTTCGCCTGATCTTTGTTCGGAGATTCCTTTTTCGGAATAGTCGTAAACCCAAAGGCGGTCCGTAAACACATCGGCACGCAGATCGCTGCTTTCTTTATGAATGAGGCGGTAGCTTTCCTTAGCTTTGATTTCAAATAAGGAGTGACGGCTGTAAAAACAATCTTCAATAAGCGACATCATGCCGGGTGCTTCGTAAGAAACTGCAATGGCTTTGTCGTTCCAGGGAAACTGCACCGCTTCGGCGTGCAGGGCCAGGCGATGGTGAATACTGCCAGCATGTTCGGTGTCTCCCAAAATTGGAATTCCGGCCTTTTGGGCGTGAAGGCGAATTTGGTGCGGTTTGCCAGTCTTTGGAAAAGCTTTCCATAAGTAAAAATGTAGATGAGATCCCACCAGCTCTAAATCCGTTTCGGAATTGGGGGGCATTCCTTCTTTATTTACAAAAAAATGATCTTGTTTTTCGATGTGGGTTTTTATATTCAGACTTCGTTCTGAAATGGCTTGATCAGTTAAGAACAGATAGCTTTTTTTGATTTTATGTTCTTCGAACAGTGCGCTGAGATCGGCCGCGGCCTTTTTATTCGTGGCGAACAATATGAGTCCCGAAGTTTCTTTGTCAAGGCGGTGAACGACCCACAAAGGACGTTTTAGTTTTTCACTGATATACTCAACAAAACCGAACTGGTTGTCGGCAACCTTGTGCGTCCTAACACCGAAAGGCTTATTAAAGACTAAAAAATCATCAAATTCCTGGAACCTAAGATGCATGATGTAATGACTATCACAGTATCAATTGAGCGTCACTGCCGAATTCTGTATGATTCCCGCTGGAGGATTTTCTATGAAAAATCTAATGATATTGGCTTCTATTTTATTTCTTACGTCGTGTGGTCTTCAGAGTATTCCCACTCAAAAAAATGAAGTGGAAGGGGCTTTAGCTGAAATTAGCAATCAATACAAACGCCGAGCGGATTTAGTACCTAACCTGGTGAGTACTGTAGGTGGATACGCAAAGCATGAAAAAGAAACTTTAGAAGGCGTGATTTCAGCGCGTGCTAAGGCAACTCAGATCACGGTTGACGCCGGCAGCTTGAGTTCAGAAAAGCTTCAAAATTTTCAAAAGGCGCAAGGAGAATTATCGGCCGCTTTAGGGCGTCTGATGGTCGTATCTGAACAATACCCGAACCTTAAAGCAGATACTCAGTTCCGTGATTTACAAGCACAACTAGAGGGTACTGAAAACAGAATTACAGTGGCCCGTAACCGTTACATTGAAACCATTAAAAATTTCAATAATCTGGTAACTGTTCCGCCAACCAGCTGGACAAACTCAATGATTTATCATCACGAAAAAATGCCGCAATGGGATGTTGCAGCTGATGAAAAACAAAAAATTGAAAAGGCACCGGAAGTTAAATTTTAGTGCAATTTCTTAAGCTCTCTTTTTTACTACTTTGCTTTGGAACGGGTCTGCAGGCCCATTCTTTTGAGATACCAGCTTTAACTTCTCCGGTGATGGATGAAGTG
>JANWIU010000156.1 GCA_025449725.1 Pseudobdellovibrio sp. | reverse complement strand
TAAAGACTGTTGTTTTTGTGACAAGGTTTTAAAAATGACGATGATTTCTTTGCTTTTCTCAACTTTGCCGTTCCAGACATAATGCGACTCCATACCTTTAATGACATTAGCGCATACGATCAGCTTTTTATTAAAAAATCCGGAAACAGGCTTTTTCAAAGAAAACTTAGCTGGAAATACAACGTAAATTAATTTCAGAGAATTCTTTTTCACAACACCCATTTTACCCCCACAAGAGTTTGCCATGCATTTAAAAGATTAAATACTGCTACTTTGCGGCCAGCGGTCGCAGTGAGATTCCCGAACATTACCCATGAATCACTGATGGCTTTATCGAATTCAAACTGAATCTGTGACGAATAATCCTGTAACGAATACAGATCCCGCAAATAAATATTGAGATCCTTTTTTTCAAAGGGCTCATTAACTCTGTAAGAAAAGTACAAATACTGCTTTCCGGGCAGTTCCAGCCCGGAGTTTTGAAAGTGACGAAGGTTTGTCAAATAATTCGGATTCAGAGGATTAGAAACCGAATTCAGCACAACTGCCCACTCTTCTTCGCTGTACCCAGCAGAATTATAAATATACTCAAAACGCACATCATAATCACCTTCCCATCGCAACCCACTCACGGCCAGCACAGGATTACTCTTCTGCCGGGACGGAGAATCTAAGTTCCAGAAAATGCCGGAAGGTTCGGGTTTAAAACCGACCTCTTTTTCGGTAGCCCTTGCGTCGGCATAGATCGAAAGGGCCTCTGTAACTTGCCCGTTAAAATAAATTCCTAAAAATTTGTTTTCTTTTTCTTCCTGGCCGGCCACCGCACCCATTTGGCTGGCACTTCCTTCGCTTTGATGTTCGTACTTGATTAAGGCCTTCGGAACAAAATCACCTTCTAACCACGGCGCTTCATTATTTGATACAGGCTCAGCTATGAGAACAAAGTTATCAAAACGACCTAGCGTATAGTTCCCGCGAATTAAAACCTTTCCCTTTTCTTTGTAGCCAAAACTTTTTTGCCGGCTGTTAAAGTGAAATAAAGGATTAGAAGGATTTATAAGTTCTGCTGGGCCCCACTGATAAACCTGCAGACCTGTCGTTAAAGAAAGATTGTCATTTACCTGGGCTTCCCAAAATGCATCCGTTAAGTCCCAGTCGGATTCATTTTTTTCTGAACTCACTCCGGTAGAATCGATTCTATTTTTTTCTGCCCGGTAGCGAGGCCGGATTACAACCTGATTTTGTTCTCCCCGCCATTTCAGCTCCGCCCTTATATCTGCCGCCAAAATTTGAGAAGGCAACTGAAGTATCCGATTGTCGGGATTAATTGCAGTTTCCGACAGATCACTATTAGAATAGGAAAAATAATTTTCAACAAGATATCCGGTCTCAGCTCGGGCCTGCAGTAAAATCAGGAACACGAAACCACTAAGCATGGCTAAAATTCTCAACAACTTTTTTACGCAGCTCTTGTCTCAATGAATAAAGGCAAGCCAACAAGCTGACAAAAATCAGTACAGCGCAGGCGCGAAGATAGCCGAATACATCTACACTGATTTTAAATAGCACAGGTTCTGACAACATACCGGCCTTGTAGCGGATATGAAACCCATTCAGAGCAAACGTTAAAACGACAGCGAGAACAATTCCAATAATGATTCCCACCATAGCCAACATAAACGTTTCATAGATAAACATAGTAACAACCTGCTGAGGGTTAAAACCAATACTTCTCAAAGTTCCAATCTCGCGATTGCGCTCTTTGATGATTTTTATCAATGTATTAATAACTGATAAAACTGAAATGACGAGAATGACGATCACCACAAAATTCCGAAACACCGACAAAATATCAAGAGAGCGCAGATAGGTTTCCCCAATTGGATGCTCTAACCAAGTCATGATTTTTAATCCCGGAATAATCTCATTGAAGTGTGTATTGAATTCCTCTATAAACCGGCTTCGGTCGGCACCCTCTGTTAGTTCCACCGTTATCATAGCAACATCGCGGCTGTTCGTTAAAGCCTGCGCCGTTTCAAGTGACGTTACAAAATACCGGTCATCAATGTCGCGGTAACCGGCATCTATCAGACCGCCGATGTTCACATCGATCGCATTTAGCTGTCCGGTCGATGTCATCGTTGAAAGTTGCAAATCTTTTGTCGCGCAATTAAAAGGCCGTTCAACAGGTTCATAGCCGCCGCTGAAAACATAAAAATTTGCAGGCCTTGACCATGTACAACCCATTTTTCTGGCCAACCCGTGCCCCATCAGCGCCGTTGCCGGCGCTTCTGACAGATGCAGTGGCTTCCCATAAGTTGTATTCCATGACCAGTTCTTGCCCCGAACGCGCTCGCCCTCTTTCACATCAAAACCGCGCCCGATAAAAATAGACGATTGCATCCCGTTTGTAATGATCCCGGAAAAATTAACAAAGCGAACACGGTTTTTTACTTCGCTTCCCCGTTGTTCAAAATAGAGATCTAAGGCTTTTTGCTCCCCTTCTGTAATTTGAAATTTCCAAGGCTCTGCCAACCCGGCTTTTGAATGAATTTCGGGTTTCTCAACAATGAAGTCTCCCAGCATCGAGCGGTGCCGGAAGGAATCTTCGTACATTCCTTTTAGATCATCGATATAACCGTCAAACAAAACAAGCGAAACAAAAGAAGCCGAAATCGACAAAAGTGCCGACAGCGAATGCCGCCAGTTCTTCTTCACATTTCTAAAAGCAATCTTCCAAAATATCATTTCTATCTCGTCATATTGTTATAATTGAAGAGGCTCACCGGATGATTAACAACTTTAGGGTTACTGTAGGTTAAAATACTTTTATTGTTTTCGTACTTGGCATCTACAATTGTGAGCTTGCTAATAAATGGTATAACTTTACCATTCACAGACAATTTATTTTCATATTCTAAAAAACCTCGCTTGAACGTCACTCCCTGCAATGTCAAAAATTCCGCTTTGGTCGCCAGTTTGCTTTTTTCACTGACCCAATAACGGATCTGGTCATAAGTTAGATTCGTAGCTTTTGCTTTAAGAAATAGAACATGGTGCTTAACGCCATCGATTACTTCCGTTTTTTCCACCGTCGCAGCGTAATCTCTTGCATAGTGAGTAGAGGCAATGTCACCGTTAGCAGCCTGGCCACTCAGCTTTTGACGTGCTGAAATCGATACCGGTTTTTTAAGTGAAGGTTTAAAAAACCACATCTGCCGATCGTTAAATAAAAATATTTCACCTTTGTTCTTCGCAGGTGCTACGGCTTCAACCAGCGCATCATGGTCCTTCGCTTTTATCAAAAACTCGCGGTTTGTTTCATTGCCGTTCTCGAAAGTCTGAACTTTCCCGGACCATTCGATTCCGTCCTTAATGCCTCCTCTGCCCTGGTCAGAAGCTTCAAGTAGTTCAGTAGCCAGGTCTGCGTTTGCCGCAGCAGAAAAGAGAACCAGAAGTAAAAATAGATGCTTCATTTATGCCCCCGCATCGTTAATTAAATCGATAAGTTTGGCTTTTTCTTTTGTTTTCATAACCACAAGAGAAGCACCAAACGTAAGTATTAATACAAAGATTCCCACTGATGCAGCGATGACAACATTCCATACTAACCGAAACTGAATTTTTCCTGAAACTCCCGGTGGCATAAAACGAATATTCAAATTATTAACGAAACCGGCAATCAGATATGAAAGAACAATACCTACTGCGATCGAAGCGAGGCCTACAAGCAAATTTTCTATGATAAAAAGTCTTGATACCTGTCTGCGCTGAAATCCGACAGCAAGCAATGTTCCAATCTCACGGGTTCTCTCAATGATTCCCATAGTAAGAGAATTAACGATCGTCAAGCTGACCGCAGTTCCAATTAAAAAAACAAAAAAAGCTCCCATCACATACAAAAATCCCATGGTGCCCAGATAGACTGAATTTATTTTTTCGTCGTAGTAAAGATAAGTATCAGCTTCAATGCCTGCATCAAACAACCTGCGGTCTAGCAAATTTTTAAATGTCTTAATGTCGACGTTCTTATTAAGGTAGATCGAAAATGATTCATTTCCTTCCGTCCCGAATAATTCCTGAACCTTCTTAAAAGGCACCAAAATTAAGGTGTCTTCTAGAAACTGCATCCCAGTGGTGTGCTCAGCTCCTAAATCTACGTTGACGGCATTTAAATCACCGTCCAGCGTGCGGCCGGCCAACTGCAGCGACTCATTCTGTGCCAGCGGATACCGAACAGACATGATATCCGCAATTTTCGGAGTAATCGACACGACTTCATTGTTCTTTTCAAAAACTTTAACGCTTTCAAACTGCGATGGCAGCACCCAATCCTTCGCCCAAAGATTAATTTCTGGCTGTGACATTGACCGGGCGTATACTTCAGGTTCAAAACTGCTGAACATCACCGGGTGGGATACGGTGCCATTGGATAACAAACCTGTGCCGTTAAGGTTTTTGCCAACGTAATCAATGTGTTCCTTTAAAGTCTCCAGAACTTTTTCTACTTTGCCGGCTTCATCAGGATGAAAAATAAATTTTTGTGGTTGAAGTGAAAATTGATCCAAAGAATCTTTTTTATAGACCTTTACGTGTCCGTTCAATGCCGAATAGACCGAAGTTGTGTCCAAAGCCTTTTTGACCCGGAAGATATAAGCTCCCAGCAAATTTAATCCTACGAATCCGATGCAAATCGCCAGCCCCGTAGACAGGGTTCTGCGTTTATTTCGAAACAGATTTAAATAAGCAAATTTCAAAAACATCAATCGACCAGTACTCCATCTTTAATTTTTATGATTCTTTGCACCCGGCTCATAAGCTTTTCATCGTGGGTACAGAAAAAGAAAGTGGTGTTGCGCTTTCGGTTCAGCTCTAACATCAAATCGATAATGTGGTGAGCAGTATTCGAATCCAGATTTGCAGTCGGTTCGTCCGCTAAAATTAAAACCGGCTCAGTTACCAAAGCTCGCGCTATCGCCACTCGCTGCCTTTGCCCGCCAGAAAGCTGGTCGGGGCGATGTTGTGCGAAATCTTCTAAGCCAACATCCTTTAATGCCGCCAATACCCGTGCCTTGCGTTCGCTGTCTTTCAAGCCTTTGCGAATCGTTAAGGGAACTTCTACATTTTCAAATACATTTAATACCGGAACCAAATTAAATGACTGAAAAATAAAACCGATTTTTTCATTCCTTAAAAAACTTTTTTGATTTTCATTCAAATTTTTTAAAGAAACATTTTCTATCAGTATTTCGCCTTTGTCGGCCACGTCGAGGCTGCCTACCAAATTTAGTAAAGTCGTCTTCCCCGAACCGGATGCCCCGATGAGAGCGGTAAATTCGCCTCGTCTAATATTTAACGAAAGTCCACGAATGGCGTAGACCTCGGTCGAGCCCAATTGATACGATTTAAATACGTTATTTATTTCTACGACGTTATCCATGGGGCTATTCTATTTCAATTCAACGATTTTACACTCACTATTTTCAGTTATGATTCCACTTTGGAACCAATAACTTTTGATAATGTGGGCCAAAAAAAAATATCCATTGAAAAATATTTCACTCTCACCGATAGTTAAAGTAACGAAAGGAGGATATCATGATTCAAAATATTAAAGCTCACATTCAACTCGATCTACAGATCGGAATGTCCGTCGAACCGACGATGAGCACTCAAAATCAAAAATTTAATGATGTTCTTCTTTCTGATATCGTCAAGAGCCCCTCCACGGGCAACGCCTTATAAGGCGAAATCAAAAGAAATAATCGTTTTTAAAATTTAAAGTTATTGGTCATTTGCATTCCGCAATGGTCAGTTCAATCCGCCTCAACAAAGGAGAATCAAAATGAAAGCGGTAAGAGCCTATAAAGAAAATTGGGAAGAGATTAATTTGCTGCGTCTCATACACACGGCAAAATTGATAAATGAAAAAATAAACGTCGCAATCAAAGTGGCATTGATAGTTTTCAATGTACTGCTTTACATCAGCTACAGGGCCCTGAAGGGTTTGTGTCTGATTGTGCATCTATTGTTATTTACCGAGCCTAGGATAATACAAGTAGAAAAGGATGAGACGTGGATTTTCAGACAACTCAAATAATTCTAAATCTTTTCCTGAATTTGTCCAAATACCGATCCCAGGTAGTGGTCAAGCCATCGGCGACCATACTTGGGGTCTTTTATTTTATTGAAATATCCCATGTGCCCGCCGTATTTTTGCAACGTCAAATGAACGTTCTTGCTCCACTTAGCATCTAAATAATATTTCACATCAATAAATGGATCATCATGTGCCGATAGTACAAAAGTCGGAGTTTCAATTTTATCTACGTAAGAATACGCAGAGCAGGTTTCGTAATAATCGAATGCGTCTCTAAAGCCGTTAGCCTTCGAAGTATAAATCTCATCAACATCAACGGTTCTTCCATAAGCCGGCAGCTTAAATTCAGAATCGGATTCAATTATTTTTTTTAGCGTATAAAAAAAACGTATGTCATAAGTTTTATTAAATCCGCTACTCAGTTTGAACGCGGCATCTTTCAAATTTAAGGGGGCATTGACCACGATTCCGTAGTCGGGCTGCTCCGTACCACTTCTGCCACAGAGCAAATTAAGCAATATACTACCGCTCATGGAAAAGCCGACAGCGATCTGGCGGCTTCCTTTGAACTGACTTCGGCTCCACTCCAGGACAGCGCTCATGTCTTCTCCCCGGCCTGAGTGATAACTTTTTTTTGCAATGGCTTTGGAACTGGCTCGCCTGTGATTCACCAAAATCACGTTCCATTTGTTAGAAACTGCCAGATCCGCAGTCCTTCGAATGTAATCAGCATCTGAACTTCCACCCAAACCATGACCAAGAGTGACCGTTACAGGGCCCCCTTGGTTACTGTAGAGTAAATACAGCTCATCCCCATCCGGCAGCTTCAAAATGTGTTCCGAATATTTTCTTTGCACCGTCAACGACGGCACAATATGCCCGATTACAGTCTGCGTGTGGCCTGTAAAAACCGGAATCACCGGCTGCATTTCAAGTAGATTCAGTTTTTGTTCTGAAAACGAAACTTTTACCAAATGCGAATTCTTTCTGTCTCATCTAAATAAAGCTTATCGCCTTTTTTACAAGAGAAGGCTTCATAAAAACCGTTTTGGTGCTTAACTTGCTCATTCACCCGTGCCTCGCCTAAACTATGCGGGTCGGTCTTAAGCTGCATTTCTCGCGCCTTTTCTCTCATGACTTCGCACCACAATCGGCCGTACGCAACGAAGAATTTCTTTTTATCCTGTAATTCACCTTTGTTTTCCGGAAAGGCTGCATTATAGGCGAAAGTTAAACCGACTAAGTCAGCAATGTTTTCACCTTGAGTCAGGTCTCCATTATGGCCAATGCTATTGAACTGAGTAATCATCTTTTGGCCGCGCTCTTTGAACTTATTTATGTCTTCATCCGACATCCACTGATTTAATTTACCGGTGTAATCAAATTTGGAACCCTCATCGTCTATACTATGGCCCAACTCATGCCCGACAACAGCACCCACTGCACCAAGATTTTCAATCAATCCTCCGTCTTTAACAAAAAACGGATATTGCAAAATTCCAATCGGTAAAACAAATTTGTTTTTGTCCGGTGAATAATAAGCATTAACTGTCAAAGGTCCCATTCCCCACGCCAGTTGATTAACGCCTTCGCGCATTTTTTTAAATGCCTCTTTGTGGCTGGCCTCAGCTAAAATTCTTCCATTCTCATAGCGTTTCGCAGAATCCAGCTTTACTACTGGCCGGAAATCCCATTCTTTGTCAGTGGTTGGCTGAACCAACTGTAGTTTCGCTGTCTTAATTTTTTTTATTGCGCCGGCTTTGCTCTTTGCTGATAGCCAAGTGTTCTTTTGTATCCCGTTAATTATAGAACCTCTGATTTTTTCCGCAACAGCTACCATTTTCTGTTTTGGAAAATCCGGAAATACACGGGGAAGCATTTCAATATCAAGTTCACGTGTGAAAGCGCCCATTGCACCTTCAGTACAGCGCTCTTCTCTCACGGACCGGGTTAAAGGGCCGCCTAAAAACTTATGCGAAAACTCCCAGCGCTTTTTAAATAATTCAGGGTAGGCATCATCCATATACATACGTGCATTCCGGTAAGTGTACATGTCCTTCAAGACCTGAAGATTTTCCGCCGTTAATTCCTTTTCTAAAAACTCGGCACTCTCAGGAACAAAGTCTCGAATCTGCGTCTTTTTCGGAATATATTTGTCAAAGAAAGACTGCAGCTTCATTTTGCTGTTGTTTTTTATAAAAGCGGCACGTGAAATTTTTCGCGGCTCCGTGTAGCGGTTGCGGAACTCTGCCGGTAGCGGGTACGAAGGTTTGAATTTCATTTCGAAATCAACGATCGCCTGCGCGCGCTTTAAGTGATCATCTTTGCTTTCATTTGGATAAATTGTATTGAAAAATTCGGCCATCAGATTTCTGAATTCAGTCACCAACTCTTTATTATCGTAATAACTGTGCTCCGGCAGCCCCATTAAAGTGATATCGAAGGCCAAATCATAAATCAAAGGATTATCAATACTTGGCAAAATATCGTAATTCATTACAGACCATTTCTCATTAGTCATGTTTTGACGGTTTAGTTCGATAAACTGTTCGATAGTTTTAATACCTGCAACTTCATCAGCCAATGCCTTTACAAGCGCTCGCTCTTCATTTGCCGAAGCTTCTTCATTCATGCACGCTTGGTAAAAATCTTTAAACTGCAACGATCGCGGACTTAATTTTTTTACCTGATCGATATTTTTAAAAAATTCCTTTTTCTTTTCAAGCAGTCGTTCGTCCGAATCATTGAAGGAAAACGTATGTGCGCTTCTGTCGTCTCTTAACTTGAAGCTGTTTTCCACTTTTGAACAGACATACGCGTGAAAGTCGTTACAAGGGTTTACTGTCTCGTCTAATTCAAATTTTCTAACTTCCGGCACCAGAGAGCTTGGCTGCATGGCACTCATCTTCTCAGCAGCCTGCGCGATTGGAGCGCAAAAAAAGATAAGTGCTGATAGCCTAAAAACAACATATGCGAATTTAATCACGACGATCCTCCTGAAATTTCATTCAATAGTTCACTATATTGTCACGATACGAGTCATAACGTGAAGCTTTTTTTCCACAATAGACATAGTGGATACTTAGAGGAATAATAGAGGACCAATCCACTAAAGGAGTTACCATGGGCGTCCCTTTTATTGACCTAAAGACTCAATATCTAGCGTTAAAAGAATCCATTGATGGGCGTATTCAAAAAGTTCTGGAAAGCGGCGCTTATATTGGTGGGCCAGAAGTTGCCGAGCTTGAAAAAAAGCTGGCCGAACATACAGGAACGCAGCATTGTTTAGCTGTTGCAAGCGGCACTGATGCACTTTTAATCCCACTAATGGCTCTGGGTGTTGGGCCAGGAGATGAAGTTATTACTACTGCATTTTCGTTTATCGCCACGGCAGAAACAATTGTTCTTGCTGGCGCAAAACCCGTTTTTGTAGATATCGACAAAAAAACTTTTAATGTTGATGTTAAAAAAATCGAAGCGGCTATTACCTCTAAAACAAAAGCTATTATGCCGGTCTCATTGTACGGCCAGGCAGCTGACCTGGATGAAATCAATGCATTAGCAAAAAAACACAATCTGCCGGTAATTGAAGATACGGCCCAGTCCTATGGGGCCAAATATAAAACTAAAAAAAGTGGCGCCGTAACCACTGCTGCGGGAACTTCATTTTATCCGGCAAAACCTCTGGGTTGCTATGGCGATGGCGGAGCCATTTTTACAAATGATACAAAACTTAACACTATCATGAAGGAAATCCGCGACCACGGATCTGAAAAGCGTTACTACCATACGCGTTTAGGATTAAACGGCCGCCTGGATACAATTCAGTGCGCAATTCTGTTAGCAAAAATGGAAAGATATGACTGGGAAGTTGAACAGCGCCAGAAAATAGCTACAGCCTACACCAGCGCATTTTCAGGACTGGAAAAAGTGGATCCTAACTTTTCCACACCGCATCTAAAAGAAGGCAATGGCAGCGTTTGGGCTCAATACACTCTAACTGTTACAAACCGTGAACTTTTTCAGAAGAAAATGACGGAACTGCAAGTGCCAACGGCGGTCCACTACCCAATGACCATGGCCGATCAGCCTTGGTATAAGCAAAACGTTAGCAGCACTCACGATATCAGCGTTTCACGCTGGGCAGCAGAACACGTCGTGAGCATTCCGATGTACCCAGATATGGACGACAAGACTCAAAATATCGTGATCGATGCTGTTAAAAAAGCAGTCGAATTTTCGATAAAACAGTCTTAAGATGTCCGCTATGAAAACTGAATTTAGTGCTTTAAAGAAGACCGTTACCCTTGATACTCCTTCAAAGAAAATCACTTGGGGCGATGCTCAGAATTTTGTTCTGTTTGCAGGCCCCGACATCATTGAAGATGAAGGCATGGTCATAGAGACCGGTACTGAAATTAAACGCGTTACAGATCAATTAGGAATTCCGTGGATTCTTAAGTGCTCATTCGATAAAGCAAACCGCCAAAGTTCAGCTAGTTTTCGTGGCCCCGGAATGAACTCTGCTTTAAAGTCTTTAGATAAAATTAAATCAAAACTCGGCTGCGCTCTTCTTACTGATGTTCACGAAACAATTCAGGTTCAAGAAACTGCTGAGTACGCAGAAGTATTACAAATTCCTGCGTTTCTTTCGCGCCAAACTGATTTGCTTGTAGCGGCTGCAAAGACCAATCGTGTAATCCATATTAAAAAGGGTCAGTTCCTTGCACCTTGGGACATGAAGGCCATTGCAAATAAAGCGGTACAGGCCGGTAATGATAAACTTTTACTTTGTGAACGCGGCACAACCTTCGGTTACAACCGCCTCATCAACGACATGACCGGCTTGGTCGAAATGCGCCGATTAGGATTCCCTGTGATTATGGACTGCACTCACTCTACTCAACTGCCAGGTGCAACCGGAGAATCGAGCGGTGGACGAGCAGACATGGTTTGGCCACT
The DNA here is from genome assembly GCA_025449725.1 of Pseudobdellovibrio sp. Taxonomy (GTDB): domain Bacteria; phylum Bdellovibrionota; class Bdellovibrionia; order Bdellovibrionales; family Bdellovibrionaceae; genus Pseudobdellovibrio. Next base: position 6,665 of record JANWIU010000156.1, on the reverse strand, counting down.
TGCAAGAGCGGCCATTGCTATTGGAGTTGATGGAATTTTTGTTGAAACACATCCAAACCCTGCTGAAGCTTTGTGCGATGGCCCAACCTCATTGCCACTTAAAAATTTGGAATCATTCCTGAAGAATTTGCAGCTGATTTTCAAAACTCATCAAGCTTAATGATCGTCTAAGTCCGCCTTGACTATCACTCTCAGACAGAGACAATGAGCCATGCCCATATTGAAAAAAATCTGGCGACCGCTCTTAGCGCTTTTACTTTTGTTTGTCCTGGTCAAAAAAGGTCCTTTCGATCTTAATCAATTAAAATTTGTTCTTGGCCAGCCAAAAATAATTGCATTGGGCCTCTTCATTTTCTTCTGTCAGGTTGTAATTTGGTCTTACCGCTGGAAGCTTTTCGTCGATCTCGTCACTTTTATAAAATTTGTAAAGACGATTCAGCTCACCTTAGTAGGTATGTTCTTTAATTTCTTTATTCCGGGCGGCGTAGGCGGCGACATCGTAAAAGCCATTGAACTTTCAAAAAACAATACCGTTTCGAGAACCAACGCACTTTCTACCGTCATGTCAGATCGTGTCTTCGGTTTGTTCGCCATGATCACTTTAGCTACCGCATTTCTAGGGTTTGACTATATCCAAGAGCCATCGGATTTTATTCTGAAGATCGGCCTCAGTAGTTTGTTAATATTTATAGGCATGACGTCTGCCCTGTTATTTTTACCTTACATATTCAGTTTAATTTCAAAAGTTCTCGTAAGCAAAGATTCGAAAATTTTAATCAATCTCGAAAAACTTATTAAAATTATTCATTTCACTTTTATTACCTTCAGAAACTCAAAAGTACAGTTAAAGAGTTTTCTGGCCAGCAGTCTTTCACAATTTCTTGCCATTTTTTACCTTTACTCAGTCGTTAGCGCATTAGGGGTCACTCCACCATCTTTTTTAATATTCTTTTCTCTGTGCTGCTTTGGATTCGTAGCCTCTGCCCTGCCGATTATGCCCGGAGGCGTTGGTGTGGGTCAGTACGCGTTTTACTTTTTATTCTCTAACATCAGCGAAGAGGTTGGAAAAGCCTCAATTACCGCTATCACTACTTTACAGATCTTCACCCTTTTATACGCATTAATCGGTGGAATTATTTTTGCTCTGAATCCAGCCGTCAAGCATGACGTGGAAGAGTATGAAAGGAATCAAGGTTAATTATGCCCATTCTCGTGAGACAAATTATCTCTTTAATTCGCTTACTACATTCTGAAACCGGCCAAAATCAAATTGCCAGCGGCCTGGCATTCGGAGTCTTCTTAGGTTTTGCCCCATTTCTGTCTTTGCAAACGGCGCTTGTACTGATCGTCGTTTTCTTTTTCAGGGTTCAATTAGGAGCAGCTTTTTTATCAGCTTTCTTTTTTAAATTCGTGGCGTTTTTGCTGGATCCGGTAGCTGACCCAATAGGCCGCGCACTTCTCGAGCTAGAGGCGCTTCGTCCTATCTGGACTAAAATGTATAATGTACCGCTTTTGCCGATGACCCGATTTAACAATTCAATCATAATGGGCTCTTTCATAATTTCTATTATTCTCTGCCCGGTTCTCTTTTTTGTTTTCCGCTCTATGATTTTAAAATACCGGGTTTCGGTTGTTTCTCATGTTGAGTCCACAAAAATTTGGAAGGCGTTAAAAGCCACGAAATTTTATGACTGGTATCAAAAATATAACAATTTGTACGGGGCTCAATGATGAGTACTGAAATTTCAAAACCAAAAAAAGTTCAGGGTCCAATCAGATGGAATGCGATTATTCCTTTCATCATCATGTCTCTGCTGGTTTACATTTATTTTTTACTTTTCTTTGATCTTCACATGAAAAAAGCAATTGAATGGGGCGGATACAAAGCTCTTGGTGCAGAAGTCAATGTAGGTGAATTTAAAAGTTCGTTCCTAAAAGGAAATGTCAAAATTTCTAAAATAGAGTTAACGGATAGCAAGCAGCCGGAATTCAATTCGCTTGAGCTCGCGGACATTCGCTTTGACGTAAACTGGGATGCCTTACTCCGTGTTAAATTCGTCGTCGAAGAAATCGCGGTTGAAGGTGTTCAGTTCATGTCAAAAAGAAGCCGGCCAGGAAAGGTCGCTCCGCCTGAACCTGCAGACGACGGACCGGGTTTTGTCGATCAACTTCAAGAAAAGGCCATGAACAAAATCGACAAAGAAGGCGAAAACAATATTCTGGGAGACACCGCCGAATTTTTGAAGACCGGAAAGTTTGATACTCAGTTTCAGAACATTCAGGACCAAATCGTTTCTAAAAAATTAATTTCCGATATCAATTCTAAGTGGAAAGACAAACAAACCGAGTGGAACGCAAAAGTTAAAACACTTCCTACCACAGAAGAGCTAAATTCTTTAAAGGAACGCTTCGGTAAAATTAAATTCAGTAACTTCACCAGCGTTCAGGAATTGGACTCTTCGGTTAAAGAAGCAGACTCCCTTCTGAAAGACGTTGAGGCGCGCAACAAGCAAGTGACTGAATTAAAAAGCCAGTTAGATTCGGACTTAAAAGGCCTTGATTCAGACTATAAATCCATAGATCTGCAAATCAAAAAAGATATCGATACGTTAAAGTCACGTTTCAAAATACCGAAAATCGATGCAGTCAGCTTCGCCAAAGAGCTCTTTATGGGTTATCTGACTCCCTACATGCAGAAACTGGATCGCTACAAAAAAACGGCGCAGAAATATCTACCACCAAAGTACGCGAAAATGTTGGATGGCCAAAAGCAAACGAAACCTGCCGATGATGCTATCCAACCCTTACCTCGCAGCGAAGGAGTTACCTATGAGTTTCCGGTTAAGAACGGCTACCCTCTTTACTGGATTCAAAAGGTAAAAGTCTCATCGAAATCTAATGCACAAGCCGACTACGGAGATGTTTCGGGACTTATCAGCAACATTACTTCCAATCAGCGACAAATTGGCTTACCGACTACAGCCAAAATTGAAGGTGACTTCAATAAATTTAATGTAAATGGAATCAAACTCAATGCGACGCTGGATAACCGGCAAGTTGATTCGGTTATCAAAGCGGACTTTGCCGTCGGATCGTACTTTTTAGAAAGCTTAAAATTATTTGAAAATAAAGATGGCAGTATTTCTATACCGAAGACTCGCGTCAGTTTAAACAGCTCGATTGATGTTATTGCACTTAAGAATTTCGACATCCAGTTAAAAAATGTATTTAACGATGTGAACTTCGATGTGAAGGCATCAGATCAGGCTCTTAACGAAGTCTTGCAAAGCACAATGGGTGGTATTCACTCTTTTGATCTTCAGGCGGCCGCAAAGGGCGAATTAAAGAACTTAGGAATTGAAATTCGTTCCAGCCTTGGAACTGAACTTGAAAAAGGTTTCTCAAACTTACTTCAAAACAAAGTGAAGGAAGCCAATGAAAAACTGCAAGCCACAATCAACGCTGAAGTCGGAAAGTTAAAAGGCCAACTGGATAATCAAGTCGCGGCACTTAAAAATCAAACCCAAGGTGAGATTAAAAAAGTTCAAAGTCAGGTAGACGACCAGAAAAAGCAAATCGAAGCTAAGATCGCTCAAGCTAAAAATGACTTTGACAACCAGGCTAATAAAGCCAAAAAAGACGCTGAAGATAAAGCCAGAAAACAAGTCGAAGACGAAGCCAAGAAAAAAGCAGAAGAGCTAAAAAAGCGCTTAGGCTTATAACTACAACCGCTGCGGCTACTTGATTCTTCTGATATCAGGAAACTCCGGAGTCGCAGCCTCGTGAAATAAATCTCCAAGAAAAGTTATAACTTCATCTTCCGCATATTCAGACGGAATGACCACATCATTTGATCTGGCGCGCTTCCCTTCGCTTAACTCGTAAATTATCCAGTTTGATTCTTCTTTTATGACTTCGATTGTCTTTTTTCCGAAAATGCTAAGCTTCATCCGATCTTAAAAACCTAAATTTTTCCAATTGGCAGCAGCTGCAATAACTCGCGGCTCAAGTTTATCTTTTTCAATTAAAAGGGTCATGGGCAAACGGTCCGCTTTTAACAATGCTGAAATGCTTTTATTAATATCCCAAACACGGACGTAATTCTGAGAATCAAACTCCGGAAAGCTTATCAAAAACTTCCCGATATCCTCCTTATAGTCATCCAACGAAACGATCACAAATTTCACCTTAGGATTTTTTTTCGAATACTCAATCAGCTCGGGAACTTCATTAACGCATGGGCCGCACCAGGAAGCCCATAAATGAACGATAGCTTTGTCCGCCCCCAGTAATTCTTCTTTTTTTAAATTTAGCTTATTTCCCTTATAATCACGTAAATCAAAAGCAGAGATTTGCTCTAAAATAGCAGCGCCTGTCATTCCCCGCTCTGTTTTCTGAATAACAACAGGTCTCGTCGAAAAATACCCACCCTTGAACACAAGGTACAAAAATCCGGCAGCGACAAGGGCGAACGCAATTGATATTTTTAGCTTCATAGATTTATTTATACATAACCAAATGCCAAAAACCAGAAATCATTTTACAATCTAAATAATTACGGGTTTCTTGGACCCTATAAATTGCACTCTGGCCTGACTCAATATCGAACGTTTTCAGACTATAAAGTGAATGTAGAGCAGCTTATAAAAAAAAATGTCAGTTTCACTTAAGCTTATTCAGATACTAGCTGATAATAAGATATATGGGACGTTCAGCTGTTATTGCTCTTATTTTAGCTTACGCTGCTATGATGGCATTTATGTCATCATGTGATGGCCTAGCCGATCCGGCTTCCAAAGGCAATTTTCTTGGAGACTCCGTTATCGACGACGGCGGTGGTGGTGGCCGGTCAGATATCGACCCCGGTCAGCTTTACACTGTTACAAGGATTGTTGAAGCTTCGAGTGATATAACTGGATGGGCAAATTCTGATTTACCTTTTAATACACCTCGACGCCAGTTAGGGACGATCGCAACTGACTCTCAGTGGCCGTTTGAATTCACCTATACCTTTCCTACAAACAATTACGCGTTAACTGATACTCACCTCATGCTTGTCACCTCTCGTGATAACTCAGATACGGAAGCTATTTTCGTTGATGGTGTATTTACAGGACGGCCCCCGGGCGGCAATGTATCTAACTCTTCTCCCTACATAACCGATAGAAAGTATTTCTGCGTGGGCGCATGCACCCCCGGCACTGATCCACCGGTTGGCACTACACCCAATACATTTTATTTAGACTGGGCCCTTTCGCATTACAAAGTGAATACGCAAAACACTTTTGACCTGCAAATCGAGAATTTACTGACTGGCACTTCTCATACAACCACCTCACTTCTACAAGACGGCAATTTCAAAGTCGTAAGCGGTGATGATGCCTTTGTTCAAACTGATACCGCCACAGCCTCTCGTCCACTTTTATTTATGACAGGCTCTACTTACTCTGTCGCGGCTCTAACCTGTACCACGAGTCCGACTTACAAATTATTGAACACATATGTTCATAACGATGGAAATTCCATCGGTGATACCGCCTTTACCGGCACCGTTCTTACTCCGTTTCAATCAACAGGTTCAGCCTACACAACATTCAGGTCGGTTGAATTCTACTTCGACCCTCGCTTGCCAACGCTTGCTTCCTACGATCTGTTAAACATTACGAAGGCCGAAATTACTTTGCAGTTGAGACGCGCCAGCGCGAGCGCTACTTCTATAGTAGTGAATGGCATCGGCATCGACCAAGATGGGTTTGACAGAACCTCTGCCACAACAGTTGTAGAATCCTGGAGTGAGGACCCTGCTATTCGTACAGCCTATAATACTTTAATTAATGCCATTCCTGCGAATGGCACCCTACAAAGCGTCACCATTAATCTCATTACCCTTTTGGGTGCAGACACCGTTAAGCAACTTTTATTGCAAGGTAAGCTTAATATTGCGTTAGCAGGCCCTATCGCCAGAGTCACTGCATCCAACAACACGTCAGCACGAACTTACGGCGTGCAAGTTAGCGGGCCCGAACTTGTGCTGGAAGGAAACTACGCTGCGGAGATTTGCGAGGTTCCAGATACTCCGACTTCGCCTCTTAACGGCGGCAGCTCCGGACCGGCCGTTTGCAGCGGACCTGATGCAGACACCGCCTACCCTACCTTTTCGTCCATTCAAGCTATCAACGTTACTTCAAATTCAGCAACGATACAGTGGTTAACAAATGAACCCTCAACAACTCAAATAGGTTATGGATTGCTGAATCCCGGAACTCTTACAACAGCAGATTCAACTTTGGCTACGTTCCACTCCGTAACTATAACCGGACTACAACCTTATAAATATTATCAGTACAATGTTCGAAGTACCGATGAATGCGGCAACAATGGAATATCAACAACGAAAACATTCAGAACTTTAAGGTAATATGAAATCACTTTTAATATTTCTTACTTTAGTTACGTGTCAGCTAACCTTAGCGAACCCCAAGTCCGGAAAGACAAAAATGGTTTCCGTGGGCCTCATGGCCCTCAATAGTTCAGTTTCACAAGGCGGAACAGGCCCGTCAGGATCTTCAGTATTAACACGTTCTGAATTTGTTTACGCCTGGGAGCATTGGGGACTAGGAGCAATATTTGATTACGATCTTCACGGCTCAAATGAAAAAGACTCC
>JANWIU010000155.1 GCA_025449725.1 Pseudobdellovibrio sp. | reverse complement strand
AATTCATTAATGCTGGTGACGGCGCTTAATCCGCATATTGGTTATGATAACGCGGCTAAAATCGCAAAAACAGCACATAAAAACGGGACTACTTTATAAGAAGAAGCGGTTAAGTTAGGATTATTAACAGCAGAAAAATTTGATCAGGTTGTGAAACCTGAAACGATGATTGGACCTTTAGGTTAATGACTTTGCCGGTGAACCCTTTACTTTCAAGAGCCACATGGATGCACAATGGTGACATCCGCCCTTATGTTTTTGTGCGCCCTGAAAATAAAATCGATGCACCGGGAACTCGTCATAAATTGGATTGGTTTCAGTACGAGCCGATTTATAAAAATCCTTTAGACTTGCATGAGCTTCCGTTTGCAGAAGCCATTTACCAGATCGAATGGAAGGCCTTCGGCGGGCAGGACCTGGCGATTCCGCGTTGGGTGTTTTATGACTGCGCAGCGATGCCGGGCTTTGTGGCCGGCTTTGCAGGCCGTACGGACAAGCTTCCGAAGAAAGTATTAGATATTCTGGGATATTCGACAGAACACGAATGGTGCCCGATTTCTTTATTTATTATTACGCCTACTATGCACAAAGGTGAATGGGTTGCATTTGATTTATGTTCGATTAATTCCATGCTTCCTAAAGAAGAGCAGTTTCACGGACTTGGATTTTTATCTAAGGCGTTCGGACTGTGGTACGCAAATGTAAATCAGTGCTCGGGTATGACTCAATGGGGAAGTCCGGCCATCAAACTTCATTCACACTACGGGCATATGGAAGTCATTGGATCGTACGCGCCGTTGCACACTCATGCGAAAACGATGACTTACCGTTGTGAAGTTAACACGGATTGCTGGGAGAAGTTTTTTACCCGCGAACCGGACTTAGCGTTTCTAGAAAACTATGGGCCGACGGATTTTCAGATAAACCCTGTAGATGAATCTTCAATGAAGAATCTGCAAGGTAAAATTCAAAAGGGCGACGGTCCATATTATTTAAGTGCGGGCGAAATCGCCCAAAAAGGATTGAAAGATCCATTAACAGTTTACAGATTAAAACAAGGATAGTTTATGACAATGACATTGCCACCAGTTGCTAAATCTTTTCATACATTTTGTAAGAAGTGCGATGCAGATCGCTACCATACGGTTTTAGCGCACACAACTGCGACTTCAGCAAAAATTGAATGCGAAGTCTGCCATAGTAAAAAAACATATTCACTGCCAAAGGCAGGAGGGTCGACCGTGAAGAAAAGAGCAACCAGTGGGGCCACTAAAGTGAGAAAAAACTCTCACGCGGATGAGTACAATCAATTGATGATGAACCGTGGTGATGAAAAAGGTATTCCTTTCAGCATCCGTACAAAATTTGAATTGGATCAAAAAATTGATCATCCAAAATTCGGCGCCGGTTTTGTAAAAAACGTATTGGCAGACCGAGTGGACGTCATGTTTCAAGATGAATTAAAAACTTTAATTCACAATAAACAGTAATATTTTTTTAAGCTGCCATGGATTGGTTTAAGGATCTCAACCCTGAGCAATGCGAAGCTGTTGCCCATAATTATGGGCCGCTTCTTATTTTGGCCGGGGCAGGTTCCGGAAAAACCACCGTGCTCGTATCCCGAACAGGGCGACTGATTGACGAGAACATCGCGGCTGCATCTAAAATCTGTGTTCTGACTTTTACAAATAAAGCGGCACGTGAATTAAAACACCGTGTGCAATTAAAAGTCGGTCCTAAAGCCAAAGGTTTATGGGCCGGAACATTCCATTCCTTCGGACTTCAACTTTTGCGCAAGAACCATAAACGCGCCGGCTTAGGTCCTCACTTCGGAATTTTGGATCAGAACGACACGAATTCGTTGATCAAAGAATTAATGAAGGAAGTCAAAACCAGCAAAGAAAAATTTGACGCCGATAAAATCGGAAATTTAATTAATCTTATTCGTGCAGGTAAGAGTCTTCCGGTCGGAATGCTGGAAGAGTATCACGAAATTGCAACGGTGCTGGCACCACGCTACGAAAAAAAATTAAAAACTTTAGGTGTAACGGATTTTGAGGGCCTGTTGCTTGAACCCTTACGTTTGTTTAAAGCCCATCCGGAAGTTTTAGACGGTGTACAGAATCATTTTTCTCAAATCATGGTGGATGAGTTTCAAGATACCAACCAAGAACAGATGAAGCTTGTGCATTCATTGTCGGAGCAACATAAGAATTTGACTGTAGTGGGAGACGACGACCAGTCGATATATGGCTGGCGTGGAGCTGAGATTAAAAATATTCTGGATTTCCCGCACAGCCAGGAAAACTGCGCCGTTATTAAATTAGAGAGAAACTATCGTTCGTTGTCCGGAATTTTAGATTTAGGTAACGAAGTTATATCTAAAAATAAAAAGCGCCACGGAAAGATTTTGCGCTCGACCAAAACTGAATCTCCGAATGAAAAGCCGGAAGTCTTTGTTTTAGAAAACGAAGATGAAGAGGCGGATTTTGTAGTTCGTGAGATACGGCACAGCCGCCAGCAGAATTATAGCTTCCGAGACGTTGCGATACTTTACCGTTCAAACACACAAGGCGCCTTTATTGAAAGTGCATTAAGGCGTGATCAGATTCCCTATTCTATTTCAGGTGGGACTTCCATTTTTGACCGAAAAGAAGCGAAAGACTGGTTAGCTTACCTAAAACAGGCAATTTCCCCTGACGAGGTCAGCTTGCGCAGGATCATTAATACGCCACCGCGCGGAATCGGTGAAACGACGCTGGATAAACTGACCGAGTACTCAGACGCAAACGATATTCCTTTTGTTGAAGCGTGCAAAAAGTGGCGCGAAGCCGGAGTTGCAGAAAAGACCGGCGAAGCGATTGATAATTTAATGAAATGGGTTTGGACATTCCCGTCGCGTTTACTGGAAGACGATTCTTGCGGAAAATCCATATCTGAGCGTTTTATGTTTTTAGTGCGTGAAAGCGGATACCGGGATTATTTAGCGCAGTCATCGCCTGAAGGTGCCGTGTTTGAAAAACGCTGGCAGGTTATTGAGATCGTAGGGCGCATTATAGAATCATTTGTAATGAAACGTGAAGCGGCGGTGTCGACGCTGAAAGATTTCATGGACGCCATGATGCTGAAAGATGACAACGACGACGATAAAGAAAAAAACGAAGTTCAACTGATGACCATCCACGCCTCTAAAGGTTTGGAGTTCCCGGTTGTGATTCTTGTAGGTGTTGAAGAGGATTTACTGCCGCACAAGCGTTTAGGCGGGGATTTAGATGAAGAGCGCAGACTGCTTTACGTCGGTATTACGCGCGCACAGAAAAAATTAAGTCTCACTTATTGTAGACTGCGTAAAAAAATGGGCGTCATCAAACCGGTATTCCCTTCGAGATTTTTAACGGATTGTAACAAATCCCTTTATAATTTTCATGAGCATGGATCGCGGCCTGTTACGGGCGAAGCGCGTGAACAAATGGTCAGTGATTTTCTAAAAAAACTGAACGAAAAAAATGTTTAGATTTTGGCTGCTTCTGAGAAATACTTTTCAAAATTTATTTCGGAATTAAACTCATAATCACGGCCCTCAAAACTAAATGACAGCTTTTCTGCGTGAAGCTGCATCCTTAATGGAGCGCCATAAAACTTTTCAATATTTTTATTATACTTTTCTTCATTGTAGCGCTTATCGCCGACGATAGGATGGCCGGCCAATAAAGAGTGCTTTCTGATCTGGTGCTGGCGCCCAGTTAATAGTTCAACAAAAACTTCGGTAAAATATTTATTGGACCTGAGGACCTGAACATCCGTGCGGGCGTCCTTCCTGTCAGCAGCTTTGCCCTGGGGGTTTTTGAAGCCCTCCGCCTTGTCAGAAATAGGCCAACTCCAAGTTGTTTTTGTTTCTTTATTTTTCCAGGGGCTACGAAGCAGAGCGCGATAAAACTTATGGCCGTTTTCAAGCGATGAAACCAGTTTTTGATGAAGTTCCGGCTTCTGGGCGATCACCATCAAACCCGAAGTTTCCTGATCTAAGCGGTTTACAAAGTGTATAGGTTTTTTTAAACCCTGTAACTGTTCCAATACAGAGGGGCTTTGATTGTGAACCGAAAGCCCATGGGGCTTATGGATAACAATAAAATCCTGATTTTCCTCTAGTATTTGAATCATTTCAAGAACCATGTTAGTATGCTCCCATAGAGGTTAATATGATTCAAGAAAATGAAAACCAAGAATTAGAAAACAGCGAAAACAATGAAAACGAAGAGAACAAAGCGGAAGCGGCTGATGAACAGTCTAATGCCAAAGCCGATAAAGTGAAAATCGAATTTCCGTACAGTGAATTAATCCGTGAAAAAGTTCCGAAAGCGTTTGAAGTGGCGGAAAAAGTTGCGACCGACTGGAAGAACGAAGGCGATTTCACTGATCTTGGAATTGATCATCCGGTTGCGGGCATCGTGGCTTCACAGGCTTTAACAAAAGCTAAAGAAGTTGAAAAGAAGCTTGAAGAAAAAGGCGTGTTCACCATGGCTAAAATGGGAATTGAAATCGCTAAATCACAAGTTGAAACTCTTAAAAGCAAAATCAATAAGTAAGTCTATATGTCCCGTGATGAAAGAATTTTAAATGCCATGAAGGCTTTGACGCCTTCAAAGATTCAGCTGATCAATGACAGCCAAAAACACGCGGGGCACGTTCATCACTTGGGCGGAGCGCCCTTTACCGGTGAAACTCATTACAAGCTTGTTATAACGAGCCTTCTGTTTGAAGGGCAGTCCCGCATTGATCGACAGCGTATGGTGATGAATTTATTAAAAGAGGAATTCAGTTCCGGACTTCATGCATTAGAAATAAAAGCCACTTCGCCCTCCGAAGTCGCTTAGCCATAGGTCTGAGGCCCTGGACCTTCCGGCCGGTTAAGTCTCGAGTTATCAAGAAAAACTGAAATTGTGCCGAAAAGAGACTTATGAAAAACATAAATCTTTTCTGCGGTATTTTAATATTAATATTTTCATTTTCAGTTGAAGCGAAAACAAAAAAAATAAAAAAGTCTTCTCGTCGCGGTCCTGCAAGCGTTCAGTCAGGCAGTGAACCAACTGCAGCAGAACGCGCCGCTATTATTGCACAAAAGGAAGCGAATGATCCGCGACCACAGGGTGCGCCGATGTGTTCTAATTACAGTCCGCCCCATCCGCCATTCAGCGGACGATTGGCGGCGGTGCCAATGAGTAATTGTCGTGCGAGCCGACTATTAACAGAAGCCGAAATGACGCCGACAGGGATTGCAGCATTCGTGAATAGCGCAGAAAACCGCCGTCTGAATTTAACTTTAAAAGATACCGTCTGTTGCATGCCACAAGACTGGCGCCAACAGTATGTTGTGGCCTCTACGTCAAACAGTGCGCAGGCATCTGATCCTGATAATCCTCGAATTATTTTGGGACCCTATAAAGATCCGCGCCTTCCGGCATCGGGCAAGGCTGTGGCCTTTATGTTAGATGGTTCGGGATCACTTGAAGTGCTGGATCAGCATCAAGGTGTTTCCCGTTACTCTGATGTGAGATTGTCGCAAGAGCAAATTGAAGGACAAACCCGTACCGTGGCACATGCGGCTTTAGCCAGCGGGCGCTGCACGACTTGTCATGGTGATAACAGTAACCCGAGCCCACTATTTAGCTTTGCACCTATTTGGCAAAATACCTTTCCTAAATTTTATAAACCCACTGTTTGCCCAACTGAGGGAGAACGCCGTGCGCTTGATGATGAACGAAGACGGATTCAAGCCGCTGTTAGAAGACCGGGCAGTGTTGCCAGCTGTTTGCCGGGCTTAGCCCGAACCATTGACGTTACTGCTGAAGAAGATATTTGTGATTTCTATGACCGTACCGTTGACCAAGATCCAACATGCAGCCGCATGAATGCACGTACTGTGGGTGCGTTTTCTACAATGGATGATGCTAAAGCGGAAAACGTTCGGGATAATATTAATAATTTTGATATTAACCGTTT
>JANWIU010000154.1 GCA_025449725.1 Pseudobdellovibrio sp. | reverse complement strand
TACTATCGGTCGGAACTTTCCGGAGAATGAATTGGAGCTTCCATGAGGTTAATAGTTGAATGCATTTTCATGGCTACTTTGTTCGGACTGCTTTTGCTATCCGGAAACGTGCCGGAAAAATGCGGCGAATATAAAAATGGCCGGTGGATAGCAACGCCGGCTTGTGCAGCTACAAAAGAAAATAACAAAATCATTTTAAAATCGAAGGAATAAAGAAAATGGCAGGAAAAAAAGGTCGCTCCGGACGTAAAAAAGAAAATAAAGAAAATCAAAACAAAATAAAGCCTAGTGCTTTCAATAACTTAAAAATGAATTTAAAATCAAAAAATAAAAAGAAAATGCCCCTCCCTACCCTAAAAGAAAATCAAATAAAATCAGAGCCACCGCCGCCGCCGCCGGAAGTAATTCCGGAAGCGCCTCCGGCTGCTGAAATTACCACAGAACCAATAGAAGCCGTTGAAACGGTTTCAGACGTAAGCTGGGAAGAAGTAAAAAATGAAGTTTTAAAAGAGCACACGGTCGAAGTGCTTCAAGAAAAAAAAGAAAATGAGAAAATCGACGCTGAAATAAAATCAGAGTCACAGTCAGGCCAAGAAAATCAATTACAACAGCAAGAACAGCCGAGCCTTGAGCACATTGTCGCGCTCGGCATGATGGGCTTAGGTGGCGTTTACGTTCAAACAACAGGCTTTAAAGAGCTAGATTATACCAAAGAAGAAATTGATACTTGTGCGCCTATCATCGGCGAAATGATAAATTATTTCTTTCCTGATCTTGGCGGTTTAACTGAGCGCCAAAAGTTTATGTTGATCGGTGGTTCGATGATTCTCAAGGTACACATGGATAAGTTGATGCTTTACAGAGAACTTTCAGCGAAAAGAGATGCGCTCAATGCTAATACCACTAAGCCAAATCAATCCGCAAATTAGGAATATTTCAGCGACATTTTACCCAGGGGTTTGCGTAACCGTTTTAGCGATGCGCAAATCCGGTAAGTCCTGGCTCGTTCGTGCTTTGATTTCTGCCGACCCTCGAATCAAAAGAATTTTGATTTTAGATATGATGGGAGAACCTGAGTATAAACATTTGCCAACGGTTGATAATATCCCCGCCTTAACTGCTGCGCTTGATAAACGTAAACATCAAGACCGTTTTGTTTTGGTTTTTAAGTTTAATCTGAATGACAAAAATAAAAAAGTTACTTTCGACAAAGTTATGAAGCTTGCATTTGCTTACAAAAATCTTTGCGTTAATATCGAAGAATGTGATGCGTTTTGCACGCCGATGACAATTACCGAATGGTGGGAAAATCTTTTGCGCCGTGGTCGCCACCCTGAGGTTACACTGTTTCAATCAACGCAAACGCCGAGCACTCTTAATAAATTAGTCATCAAGCAATCAGAGCATTTATTTATTGGAATGCTGAATGAAGCTAACGATTATAAATATGCGTTTAATCAAATGCCAGGGCATCAAGAGGAGATTCTTTCACTCGGAAAATGTCAATTTCTACACCAGCATGAAAAAGTTATTACGTCAATTAATACAAGGTTAACGGCGTGATTTTCTGAACTAAAGTGATTTGATTGTTCTACGTAGAACACATGATATTGCGTTTATCATACATTTAAAGTATATTTGAAAATGCCAACAACAAACCCAAAACAAAAAGAAGGAAAATAGCATGAACAAAAATATGCTGATCGGAATCGGAATCGGAATCGCTCTAGTGTGGGCAGGTAAAAACGTCCCAGGCGTTAAAGACGTTGCTGGCCCTGTTCTTACAAAGGTAGGCATCTAATGAAGCCGAATGTGCGTGAGTTATTCACGCTAAGACTCACCGGCAAAGGCACAGTCAAGGAAGCGTTTCCGAAAGACATCGTAGCCGGCGAGTATGTCAGTATCACCGTTTACGGTTCTATTCCGGTGGGCGTTCCTTCCGGTACTCCGGTTGCAAAGTATGGCTCCGGTGCGAACACGTTAATCGAAGCTTTCAAAGTTACCGCTCGTGGTGACACGTTTAAAGACGTTTCTCCTGAGTTGTTGCGTTTTGAAAATATCTTAATCAACAAGTTAGCTCCGGAATTCCGCGCAACTGCTTCGGCAACTGCTACGGACACGCCGCTAACTGACGTTAATTTGCTGCCTTTCGGAACTGACGGCCAATACATTAATATGCGCGAAAAAATGACGATGTATTTCTGTTACCCTTACGCAGTAGATGAGTCGGAATATTTTAAAACTGCTTTGCGCACGACAAACGTGTCACGTACCGTTTTCGAGATTGCACAGCAACCGTTTTTAAATATTCGTGCTTACGGAAACACGGCACCAATCACTTTCACCACTGGAGCGGACACGCTTTACGTGCGAGTTGATTTGCATGAGCGCGAAGGCGCGGAAGCCGAAGCACTTAAATGTGATTGGCAATACCGCCAGGAAGAAGTTCCGGAGACTTTCGAGTCTGCAACTGAAAAAACATTAAAAGCGCCTCAACAAGGCCTTTTAAGCTCGTTAATCATTTGCGGTCGCGATGGCGTTGCAGGCGCAGCCGGCACCGGCGCTGGAAAGGCTTTCAATGACAACTTAATCACTGACGTTGAGTTATGGATTAACAAAAAGTTGTACGTGAAATCAACTTTCCTAGTTTTAAAAGATTTAATGAAAAATCAATTTGGCTACAAAGCCGATAAATCATCAAGCGTTGCTTTAGATGATGGTTTTTCTGGAATCTTTTTCAACCGTCACGGCTTCCGTGATTTAGTTGATATTTCTGAAGAAGCAGCGACAAATTGTGATTTAAAACTCACAACCGGCGCAGTTACTTACACGGCGATTGCCGATGTAAAAGTACTTTGGAACCAATTAGCTCCAATTCGTAAAGCTGCCTAGTTTTACGTTTAACCTTAGAGCCGGCGGTCGTTGTTGTCTGCCGGCTCACCTTCTCAGAGGTAAAATTTGTCGTTAAAAGATGAACTCTTTGAAATTCTAAAAATCCGCGACGCTGATGTTATCGGAACTCAGGTCAAGATCAATCTTATTAACGGCTCAACCGTTACAAAAAATATTTCTGCATTAACGGCACTTGAAAAAACCAAAGTAATTAAAATTGAATCAACAAAAAACCCTTACATGATTCAGGCCACGTACAACGCAACTTTTTTAGATGGCCGCAAAGAAATAAATTACGGCTCACCTAAAACTGACTGGACTGATTCCAGAAGCGGTGAAAAATACCGTAAAATGCTATTGGATTTATTCCCGTCGGCTACTCTCATTGATTCAATGTCAAATCAGCAAATCGCTGAAACTTTCCAGGCCCCACGTCCTTACTTTGACACCGTTTACCCGTTTGATAATTTTGAAAATAATAATAATCCATATTATAAAAGTATTTACGAAGCAAAAAAACAGTCCTTTGTAAATTCTAAAGTTGTTAATTCGCTTTCGTCTGCTCGTTTTGATAATTACAAAGCTTGGATTGCTTACATTCAAGCGCAAAAAGGCGATAGCGGCTTAACTCTCGGAAGTGTTGCAAAATTTATTGATGATGCAATCGACGAAGTTCCAATTTTGGGAACCGTTGCGCCAGTTGTTGGCCTTGCTGAATCACTTAAACACCCTACAGAAGCGGCGGCAATTGCTTTTCTTGCCGGTGCTACAACATTGCTGCCAGTTGCTCCGGTTGTTGATGCTCCGCTATTTGTAGGGCCTCCAGCAGAGCTTGCAGCGCCAACCGTTTTAGAAACAGCGCTTGCAGCCGGCGGATCTGCTGTCACTGAGGTGGCGTTAACGACCGGTGCCGGCGTTGTTGCTGGTCTTAAAGATCAAATCATCGCTGAAATTCTACCAAAGAAAACACTTGAAGAAATCGCACCGGAACCGACTGTCATAGTTCCGAAAAGCTCGCATACAGTTAGTAATATTTTAATGGCGGCTAGCCTTGCAGGGTTAGCCCTTAAACTTTTAAAGAGGTGAATCATGGGACTTAAAGAAGATTTGGGCGTAGTTAGCGGAGTAAAGGACATTTTCGGAGCTATCAGCGAACGCGCAGTAAATGAAATCAATCCACCAAAGGCGCAGCCCCTCCCTTCGCAGCTCGTCTCTGAATCGGTGGAGCGAACAAGCTTGCCATTTTCTACAGATCAAATGCTGCCATTCGCTGCCCTTGCAGCCGTGGCCGTATTAGTTTTTTTGGTTAGGAAGTAATAATGGCAAAACGTCAAAACATTGCCGTAGTTGAGAATCACTTCGATCAAAACGACGCTGAAGTTGCTTATGATTCTTCGCGGAATATCGAAGTAGCTCACAAAGAGCCGGTGGAGCTTGATGTAGTCTCAACACCGACTAAACCAAGTTACCGGCACCCAGAGCCATTCAAAGGAATTTCTGTCACTAACGAATTAGACCGTAATGATCGCGAGTGTTACGTTGAAGTCTATTTCAATAGATCAAAAAAACCGATGCGCTTCTGGAATAACACTAAATATTCACACCCAATTCAAATTAGCGATTGTCGTGTTGTAGTTCCGGAAGCTTTCGCCGGAAAGACTTTGCAAATTTCATTTTTACCGGACGGTGATTTTAACACAGGTCAAATGACTGTTAACGGTGCCGTTGCGATTACGGATAATAATCAGCCTAACAACACTCCTGAAATTCAATCTTTGCAGCTCGTGGAAGGTGTGAACACAATTCCGGCGAATCCTGACAGAAAAAAGTTACGCTTAAGAAATGCTAGCGGCTTTACGATTTATTTCGGTGGCGAAGGACTTGACCCAGATAACGACATTTATATTGATGCCATTCAAGATGATGACGTTTACGAAACCGACAACAAAGGTGAGATAAAATTCTATTCGTATTCAACGGAGTTGGACGAAGTGTTTGTATATTTCACAGAGGAGGAATAAGTGAAAAATTTAATTTGTGTGATCTTCTTTTTTATCTTTGGAGCGGTTTCTTTTCAGCCGGCACTTGCCGTTACTGTAAAAAAAGAAAAGCAAGAAGTTTATTGGAATACCAACCTGGGGCTTGATTTCATTGACGAAATCGGCTCAATGACAGTTCTGGAAAATGTTTTTCTTGTTGATGAGGTCAGCAACGTCGGAACCTTGGAAAGCATTACAAATCCGGTGAACGCTTCGATTATCGGAGGCACGAGTTACGTTAAAGAAAAAAATCAAATTTACGGCACGTATCGAGATAGCGGAAGTGCGGCGGCGTTTTCGTCAAGTAATTTTACTTTATACAATCGAAAATTTGCCGATGTAACCTGTTCTTACTTTGGAATTGTTTCTTCTTCTGGAACCGTTCCGTGCTTTAAGTTAGAAACAACCATTGCAAGCTCGACAACGGTCGCAGAATACCACTGCCCGCCACCGGCATCTGCTGGCGCGAAAGTTTCCGGCTCTCATAAGTTCCGGCTGTATAACGATGACTTTGGCGATATGCAGTTTCAATGGAAGTCGATTGATGCCGCTTCTTTTGCGAGTGCCGGCTCGTTTGCTTGCCAAGGCGCTCAATTTAAAATGTACAAAGATGGCTGGGAAGATTAATGACAGATACAGAGCTGGGCCGCACAGTCTTTTCTCGTTTCAATGCTCAGATGATGATTCAGCATTCAAAAAGCTATCAGCTTGATGAAATTGCAACTGCTATGAACTTTAAAAATAAACTGCCGGTACTTCTCGACGGTGTGGGATTCTCTTACAGAATTGGGCTTGATTTAAATCCATCAAAGCTCGAAACAGCAATGCGAAATTTGGTTTCTAAGTCCGGCGGTAAAATTCCGAGCAAGGCAACCTTAGACGCAGCACTTAGAGACGTTGCCGGCAGTTACACTTTTACAGAGGCAGCGCGGGCCGTAGCAATTGGCACAGTTAAAGAGCTAAGCGATGACCTTCAAGCCGTCGGCAACTTCACGCTTGGTCTTTTAAAATGGGCACCATACATCGCAGCCGGCGGCTTGGCTTTATATTTCGGCGCGAAGCTATACCTGGAATCACGCAAAAAATGAATCGATGGCTGATCGGCGCAGCAGCTTTGGGAGTTTTCATGATCGGAAGAAAAACCGGATTCGATTTCAGCTTTGAATCATGCGCCGCTATCGTTTTAAAAGTTGAGGCTGGCCTCACAATGGACCCAAAGGATAAAGGCAACTGGACCGGCGGCAAGATCGGTGTTGGCGTTCTAAAGGGTACTAATCGCGGAATTTCGGCGGCTTCCTACCCTAACGAAGATATTAAAAATATGACTCGCGAGCGGGCTTTGTATCTCTTTAAGCGCGATTATTGGAACAAACTTCGATTGCAAGAAAAACAACTTAATTTGATGGCCTTAGATTGCGCCGTTAACCAGGGCTTAGGAATTTCAAATGGCTTTTTAGATCAAGTGAAAGGACTTCCAAGCATTCGCGATAAGGTAGAAAAATTTTACGATCTACGCGAAGCACGTTATGGAAAAACAACCGGCTGGGAATCATTTCTCAAAGGCTGGATAAACCGATTAGATGATGTTTACGACCGCACCATTATCAACTTAGCATAGGAGTTTCACATGATGAAATGGATTAGAGCACGAAAAAAAGGACTGACAGTTTTACTCGCTGCCGGCCTTTTAGCTTTAGGAATCGCAAACCCACAACAGGCGCTTACACTTAGTAAAGCGTTGATAAGTATTGTGTCGGAGGATTCAAAAGCCCCAAACGTTCCAAGCGCCGAAGCACCGGCGCAGACAGAAAGCGAGAGTAAATAATGGGACCGGAATTATTATATTTAATTTTAGGCATCGTAATGACCGTTTACGCACCGGACGCAAAGGAGTTAGTATGTCAGCCTCAGCCGGCGGCAATCGTTCAACCTGTGCAGCCTGAGGCGCAAAATGGGAACTAAAAACCAGGCGTGGGCAATAATTCTTTTGCTCGCATCTTTAAATTTACAACAAGTTGATCTTAAAGGTCAGATAAGCGCGGTTCGCGGTAATGTTGGCACCGTTGAAAAGTTCTTAGCTGAAAACTTTGAATCATTCAAACCAGGAGGTAACTAAATGCTATCGTTATATGTAAGGCTTCTTTGTATGTTTGCCGCACATCAAATTCGTTACAATGAGAAAGAAATTGATGTGTATAACAAAGACGGCTCTCTGGCCGTGGCTATTCGTGAAGGTGTTGATCGCTCTGAGGAGTTGGGCGCATCTCACCGGCTAACGCTGGACCCAATTCCGAAAGACTGCCGGCTGTACCGTGAAGATCACGGACGACCGGAAAAAGTTCCGGCTTATGCTGAAAGGCTGCAAGCTGGTAAAGAATTCCGTGATGCGGAAGGCGTGGCTTTGTCGATTGGTGCCCTTAAAAAGAAGGGTTACTTATTTGATGAGTCTGGCGAATGCATCAAGCGGCCAGCTCCACCGGCACCAAAAGCGCCGGCGGCTGCGAAAGTTGCAAAGGCGAAAGCCGGCGCAGCTTCAAAATCTGCTTAATTTAAGCAGAAAAATAATACCTAAAGGCGGCGGGCTAGAAACCCGCCGTTTTTATTTTGTATATACAATCGCGGAAAGCGGCCGCGCGCCGGCAACCGGCAGCCAGGCGGAACGCTTTCGAGGAGAAATTTCTAAAAAAACAGCAAAAATTGATAAAATTTGACGAACCAGGTTTTTTGTATATACAATTTCGGCAAGGAGCTCACATGAAAAAAAGCTTAGCTAAAAAAATGATTGAGAGAATCATCATTGAAAAAGTTGAAAACTTCGCGGAACTAACGGAAGCTGAAAAAAAGTTTATCCGCAAAGAAGTTGCAGCCGAAAAGAAAGCGATTAAAAGACACAAATCAACTAAAGCGGTGCCGTTCTAATGGCGTGGCAAAATAAAAATTTAATTCCAGTCAGCATTCGCATTGAACAATTTGTCATTGATGATCTTAAAAAAGAATCGAAGCATGACATGATCGACAAAGGCAGCTACCAGAAGTTAGCCAACCGGATTTTAAAAGCGTGGGTTAACAATTCAGAAATGCCGGCGCGTTACGTTCCGGACCCAAAAAAGAAAAAGCCGGCTGAAAAACCGGCTCGTGGATCTAGACAAATTAAAATGAAATTTTAGTGCCGGTGGAATCCGCCGGCTTTGTACTTCTCAACGTCTTTGGCTAACGTTTTTTCATCTAATATTTCTTGATAGTAAGCCGTTTTTAAATCACTCGTATGAATTACGACAAACCAGCTTTTAAACTCCGCGAATTCTCCAGGCTTCAAAACAGTAACCGGAATCAACGGCACCTTTCTTTCAGTGAGGTAACGCGCAAAAGTTAAATCCGGCTTTACTGTGATGTCATTCGTGCCGGTGTTTAATATCCAACGTCTCCGGAAGCGTTCAGCTTGAACTTTATCATCGAATAATTCGTGCGGTTGCAATTTCTTAGCGTAACGTTCATTTTGATTTTTCATTTTAAACCTTTCGTGATTTAAATTAATTCTACCAAACAGCCGGCGGCGGTCAATGTTAAGAAAAATTAAAGTTCCTAACTTTAGTCGCCGAAAGGGCTCTCATGTATAAAAGTATTTGGGACTACCAGGGGCTTGTCGTTGAGCTTTCTCCCGATGGAGATTTCTACATCAAGATCGGCCATGAAAATCATCGCGTGGACGCTGTAACAGCCTGCCAGGTGGCCGATATGATTTACAGGGCATGCAATGAGACTCCAGAAATGTTCGAGCTATTGACCAGCCAAATAAAACAAAAAAGATTCAAAGACGCAATTACCGGAATTCACGATCACGGCTTTGATAAAGAAAAAAGCGAAGCGATGAACAAAGTAATAGTCGAAAACGTACTTGAACAGAAACGCTTTTATGCGGCTCACGCTAAGTTCAAAAGGAAGTACGGGAGAAAGGGCAACCCATATGAAGATCGTTGAACCTTGGCCCTATAAACGCGAATGCGGGCCGCAAATTTTGGGCGCAGCTATCCGTGACATGCGCTTCCGAAAAATTTTGAATTTTCTCTATATTTCTCCCGCCGGCCTTCCGGCCTCTGGGAGCTTTTGGCTCGCAAAGCTCGCCGGACAGCCTTTAATGTTGCGCTAATCGCGCAGCCGTTGTGTTGCGGCCAATTTTTTTATCGTCGGCTGGTGGCCGTTTTAAGATCATTCAGAACAGCCGTAACGAGTGAAAAAGTGCAGTTTCCATGCCGGACATTTTAAATTCGCCGGCTGATCTCCGTTTCAAGTTCAACTAAATTGGTTACGCTTCGCTATAGTTCGCTACGCTCACGCTTTTGACGGCTTCGCCGGTTTCTTTTTTTTGTATATACAAATCGAAACAACAACAAAACCCGCCACCGGCGACGCTGATCGAGTGAGAAACTTTTTTGATTAGCACAGTATTTTCTTTTTGAAACGTGATTCATAATGTGAACTTATCGGAGAAAAACCTTTTAAGTTGCTGTAATCATTACAACGCATTTTGTTTCATTTTGAGAGTTGAAACATAACTGTTTTCATTCTGTGATCGAAGTATTTTAGGCATGGTAAGACCTCGGCTGGTCGAAATATTTTTTAAAGAGAATATACGAGTTTTGAGGCGCGAATTTTCGTCTTTCACAGTTGAAAATTCAGTGTGGAATCACTCGCTGTCCTGGGTTCCCAGGCTCTGGCTTGCCGTTTAATATGGGCCGACTTTCATTCTGAAAATCGCCGTTCCGGCTGACTCCTCAAAACTCCGGTGGCGGCCTTGTATCTTAACTAATACCGGCACCGTTTTTCTAGACAAAAAATTAAGAAGATGCGATGTTGTTCCAGTCGACCAGACTGGATTTGCGGTGCCGTTGTTGGCAAACCATGAACACCGCATCTTCATAAGCCGGAAAGTTTTGAAGAACTCTCCGGCTTTTTTTTATCAAACTCTACGAAACTAAATTTTTTTACTCCACTGGTCCAGGATTTACGTCCGTGAACAGTGCGGCAAACGTTCTCAAATCTCGTATAATTAGTCTGGGGACTATATTTAGGTCTTGCAAACAAATAATTTACTTCAAGTTTTACTTTAAGTTTCGATTAGCTGTTTTCAGATATTTACATCGAATTATTAAAGCAAAATATTAAGAAAAAATGCGGAAAATT
>JANWIU010000153.1 GCA_025449725.1 Pseudobdellovibrio sp. | reverse complement strand
TGAAATTCTATTACTTAACTCAGACTAATCAGCAACCACCTTCATTTATAGCGTTTGCAAATCATCCTGATGGCGTAACAAACTCGTACCGAAGGTTTTTAATTAAAAACATGAAGGAGAGATTCAATCTTCAAGGCATTCCAATCCGGATCTTTTGTATGAAAGCCAGAGGAAGAGGCGAACGGAATGCCCAATAGGAAGTCTTCGTTTAAGAACAGATTTTCTTTTTACCTGTTGGCTATCGGTAGTGCCTGCGGACTCGGTAACCTATGGCGGTTTCCCTACATCGTCGGCGAAAACGGTGGCGGAGCATTTCTTTTACTCTATGTATTTTTAGCGCTTACGATCGGGCTATCTCTAATGATATCGGAGCTGATGATTGGGCGATATACCGGCCTCAGTATCCTGGCGGCTTCAAGAGATGTGACGGCCAAGTACAAAAAGACGATCGTGGGCCTCAGTTGGTTCAGTTTAACGATTACGGCAATGACACTCTCGTATTATTCGGTCATCAGCGGCTGGGTTCTGCATTACCTCACTCAGTTCGTGACCAGCCTTTTCTATGCGGAACCCGTTAAGTATTTATCCAGCACTTCAATTAATGTCCTTTTACAGAGTGGCTGGCTTCAGTTTCTTTTGGCCAGCGTGCATCTTTTAATCACTTCGATTATTGTACTTAAAGGCTTCGGCGAGGGAATGGAAAAAAAGATTTCATCTCTTCTGCCGTTATTCGGTATTCTTG
This sequence comes from Pseudobdellovibrio sp., assembly GCA_025449725.1. Classification (GTDB taxonomy): domain Bacteria; phylum Bdellovibrionota; class Bdellovibrionia; order Bdellovibrionales; family Bdellovibrionaceae; genus Pseudobdellovibrio. Next base: position 4,535 of record JANWIU010000153.1, on the reverse strand, counting down.
TAATCATTCTTCTTATCGGTTCACTGTCGTTAGATTCGACCAAAGATGTTTTGCGCTTCCTATTTTATCCGGATTTTTCTAAATTAAACTGGAGCTCTCTGGGGCATGCTATTGGCCACGTGCTGTTCACACTTTCTCTGGGTTTCGGTACGATCGTAACATTTGGCGGATACCTTGATAAAGATGAGCATCTGCCAACAATCGGGCTACGTGTAACATTGGTTGATACCGCAATTTCCATCATTGCTGTTCTATTGGTTTTTCCGATCGCATTTTCCAGTTCGAAACAACTGGCGACCGATCCTAGTCTACTATTTGATGTTATGCCGATGTTCTTGTCGTCTATCAAAGGCGGGGTGCTCTTCGGACTTATTTTCTTTTTGTTTTTATGGCTGGCAGCATTGAACGCCAGTATTGGTTTGTTTGAAACGATTACCGCGAATATTACAGAAAAAAATCAGGCTATGAGCCGTCCTGTTGCAACTTCTCTCTCCGGAATTTTGATTATGCTCATGACCGTGTTTCCTGCATTTTCCGGATCCATTTTTAAAAATGTCAATATCATGGGTCGCAGTATGATTGAGTTTTTTGATGCGACTTTGATTAATGTCTTTCTTCCTGTCGCAGCGCTGGGAATCGTGATGCTTTTCTTCTTAAGCATCAACAAGCAGAACAGAAAAAAGCTTTTTGTGAACGATTCTATGCCGACCAGCCTTGCCATGTATTCTCACTGGGAATTTGTCTTAAAGTGGGTAGTCCCTGTCGTAGTGGTTTTAGCTTTAGTAACTTTAATAATAGGTGCATTTTTACGCCCGTAATATCAAATTGAGACAATTTTTTACTTAAAAAAAAGCCGTGTTTGCCGATAAGTTTTTAGAGGTAATTCGTTGAGCAAACAAATTGTAAAAACTAATGGTACCAGTGGCGCTAACAATCAGGTGCCCCAGCGTATAGCCCACAACCTTCAAAAATATTCACAATCAGCCTTGCCACAGGTACGCGAAGTAAATGTGCCGGCGGTACCTCAAAATAGTTCCATTGTGGCCACCTATAAAGATTTAGATCAACCGGCCAGGGATTTCGCTCTTAATCAAAAGCGGCAGCTCATTATCGGAGTATTCACCTTTGTCATTCTTGGAATCGGAATTTTAATGGGTCAGCATTTCAGCGGTAAAAATGGCGGAGCTTCTGACAGGCGAATTATAGCGTCTGAACCAATGGCAAAAATGATTCCGGCTGATGCTAAAATTAATTCTTCAGAACAAATGCAGTTTGAAAAAACTTGCTTTTCGGAAAGTAACGGTTCGCAGGTTTGTACAACCCGCGAAAGTAGAAATCGTCAGTAAACTATATTAAAAATTAAATCCGATGCTGCTATGGATTTCGTAGATATAGCCGTTCAGGCGCGGTCTAACAGGGCTTAGCACGGGCTCAGGGAATCCCGCCTTATCTTCTTCGATAAACTCATTGTTTTCATCGGGAAACTGAACATAGTGATAAGTGGCTTGCAGTCCGAAGTAGGCACGATGTCGCATGATTGGGATCTCAATTCCCGTTGCTAAACAAAAGCCAATCGGCCGATCAGGATTAATGGCTAAAACTTTTGATAAATTGTAAGTCCGGGTGTACTGGCCGACGCCTACCAAAAGATATGGGTTTAGTTCCGCAAGGCCTTTAGTAACGTTCTCAGTATTGAAGTAATATTTTGCATTCAAATGAAAAGACTGAATGTTCACTGTTCCGGTATAATGCTCAGAAACACTGGAAAAATTTAAGTCATTGTAGCTGTAAAAATCGACAGGGCTGTCGGCAATTCCGTAGCTAAGAGACAAGGCTGTTTGCAAATCAAAAAAGTAGCTGAATTGAACACCAAAAGCCAGAGCAGGTGAGTAACCTTGCGAAAAACCTTCCGTATAGCCTCTGTACCCGGCGAGAACTCCCACGGTCAAAAAACGGCCATTTTTGAAGAAGTTGATGTCTGCTTCTTCCTCGGCACTCTGTTCATCCTCATTATAGTCAGAAAAGGGGTCAAAATTTTCGTCAATGTCAGTACTGGATTGTGCAAAGCTATGCTGATGAAATAAGCTGATTATTAGAACCAGGACAAGTGTTAACTTTCGCAAATACATGATGTGCACTCCTTAATTGTAAAGCAAGTTAGGTGGAGTTGAACTAAAATAAGCTAACCTCTTCTTTAGTCTTGAAGCGTTACTGAAAAAACGAGTTTTCATTCGTAAATCGCGCTGGTAATTTCTCAATAACCTCGGAGGATAACCTTGATCGACTACAAGAAAAGTGGTGTCGACATTGAAGCTGGTGATAATTTAGTTTCGTGGTTACAATCCCCCCAAAATTCAACCGAAAACCGATTTAAAAATTCTGATGTTCCTGATTTCAAAAAGCGGGTTGTTTCCGGTATTGGCGGATTTGCAGCCTTATTCAACGGTAAATTTTCAGATATGCAGGAGCCACTATTGGTCTCTTGCACGGACGGCGTTGGAACCAAAGTCAAAGTTGCAAGTCACTTTAATGATTTCAGAACTGTCGGGCAGGACTTGGTTGCTATGTGCGCCAACGATCTGATTTGTACCGGAGGAACGCCATTATTTTTTCTGGATTATTATGCTGTAGGAAAATTGAACCTGGAAAAGGCTCAGGAGTTTTTAACAGGAGTCCGTGCGGCTTGCGAAAAATCTCACATGGTACTTATTGGTGGTGAAACGGCAGAAATGCCAGGTGTTTACCAGCCGGGAGACTTTGACTGTGCCGGTTTTTCTGTTGGAGTCGTAGATAAAGAAAAGATGTGGGGACCGCACCTTGTTACCGAAGGCGACGCGGTCGTAGGCCTTGAGAGTTCTGGATACCACAGCAACGGGTATTCGCTGATTCGAAAAGTATTTGATGGCGAATACGAGAAATACAAAGACTGGCTGATGAAGCCGACTGAACTTTATGTGGAAGCCGCTTTATTGCTGAAAATAAACTTTCATATTCATGCTGTTTCTCATATTACCGGCGGTGGAATTGAAAATCTTCCGCGAGTTTTGCCTGAAAATTTAAAAGCCGTCGTAGACCGCTGGCCTTTGCCGGAGTGTTTTGCTGAAGTACAGAAGCGCGCAGCTGTTTCTGATGATGAAATGAGAACTACATTTAATTGCGGCATGGGTCTTATGGTTGTAATGCCTGATACTGAAGTCGAAGCCGCCATTTCCCAGCTTCAAGGCACGGGCTATAAAGCTCGGCGTCTAGGTATAATAAAAAAACGAAGCGAGGGTGAACCGCATGTTCAGTGGACCTAAAAAAGTCCGAAACGTTGCGGTCCTAATATCCGGCGGAGGCTCGACTCTTCAAGCTTTGCTGGAAATGCATCACCAGTTCGATATCAAATTAGTTGTCAGTAATAGAAAATCTGCCGCTGGAATTTTAAAAGCAAGGCGCTTTGGAAAGCCGGTGTTTATACTTTCAAAGCAACACAGCTTTGATCATTTAACAGCTGAGCTGAAGAAACATAATATTTCTCACATAGTACTAGCCGGCTTTATGAAAATTCTCCCGGAATCTTTTGTTGAGCAGTGGAAAAACAGAATGATTAATATTCATCCGAGTCTTTTGCCCGCTTATAAAGGGCTGCAGGCGGCCGAAAGAAGCTGGAATGACAATTCTGCGATGGGTGTAACTCTTCATTATGTAACGAAGGAAATGGATGACGGTGAAAAAATTTTGCAAAAGCAAATTCTTGAAAACCCCCGGTCACTGAGCTTTTCAGAATCCGAAATTTTTTTGAGGCGCACAGAACAGCACTTGTTACGTGAGCTAACTTTTAAGGCGGTGTTATGAAACTGGCATTTATTACATCTGACAGATCCAGCTTAAAGACTTTGCCGCTGTTAAAAAAATACTATTCTGACGTTCACTTCTATTTCGCGAATTCAAAAACAGCCGGTGTAGACCTGGAAGCTGAAAAGCTTCCCTTGCTGGTTGACGGACTTAATGTGTCTGCAGATCCTGGTCTGAGAACGTCTCAGCAAGAACTTGTATTTAAGAGAAACTATCAGAACTATAAGAATTTTTTTAATCAGATTTATCCAACAAGAGTCAGCGCTGAAATCGAAGATACCGAGGCCTGTGGGCAGGAATTTCAAGAGTTCGGAATCGGTGAAATTAATTTTATTAAGTACAGCCGTGAACTCGGGAAATATGCCATAGAAAATTCACGTCTGGAAATTACTGAATACGACTTTTTGTTGGTTCAAAATAGCCAGTCTATAATGGCCGAGGTTTTGGAAAAACAGCAGAATTTATTCAATTCTTTTACCGAACAAACGAAATCAATTATTACACTTGTGTTTAATTTAAAACATTTTCATAAGAACGGAATTCCAAACAGCTTTATTTTCGTTGAAAACAGTTTGCTGGATTCAGTTCAGGACAATTGGTATTTGGTAAAGTTAAATCAAGATACGGCAGAAGTTTCTTTTTATATTCCCTATGAAATGCAAGAGTCTGAAGATTACAAATTATTTCTGGCGCAAAGG
>JANWIU010000152.1 GCA_025449725.1 Pseudobdellovibrio sp. | reverse complement strand
TCTACAAGGGTCGTGCGGTTCAAACGAAGAAGAAGTGCGGCCTGGTTTTTATTCCAGCCGGTTTTTTCAAGAGCTTTCAAAATAAGAGCATTTTCAAACTGATCCACCGCTGTATTAAAATCAAGTCCCGCTTCCGGAATTTCAACCATTCCTGTTTCAGCGAAATTTGCAGCTGTTGAGCGGTATTTCGCCGGAAGGTCATTCACTTCCACGCTGCCGAATCCTTTTAGGATACTTAAGCGCTCAATCAAATTTTCAAGTTCACGGATATTGCCCGGCCAGGTGTAATTCACCAGGCACTTTAAAGCGTCAGTAGAGAATCCCGTTAATACTTTTGTTTTATTTTTATTGTACTGATTTAAGAAGTGATTCAATAGAACAGGAATGTCAGTTTTTCTTTCGCGTAATGCAGGAATCTGAATCGGAATAACATTCAAGCGGTAGTAAAGATCTTCTCTGAACCGTCCTTCTTTAACCGCTTTTTCAAGATCAATATTGGTAGCCGCGATCACGCGCACATTCACTTGCACAGACTTCGTAGCCCCAACCGGCTCGAACACTCTTTCTTGGAGTGCTCTTAAGATCTTAACTTGCATACTCGGGTCAAGATCGCCTATTTCATCTAAAAATAAAGTACCTTCGTCAGCCATCTCAAAACGGCCAATACGGTTTGCCACTGCGCCGGTAAAGGCGCCTTTAACGTGGCCGAACAGTTCACTCTCCAATAACTCAGAAGGAATCGCGCCGCAGTTGATGGCCACAAACGGGCTTTTTGCGCGGTGAGAATTGTAATGAATGGCACGGGCAATTAATTCTTTTCCTGTTCCTGATTCGCCGGTAACTAACACGGTAGAATCAGTTTCAGCTACACGTTCAACCAAGTTTAGACAGCTTTTAATGCCTTCGCTCTCACCTATGATTTGAGTGAACTGGTAACGAGAGCCAAGTTCACTACGCAGTTGCTTGTTCTCTTGTTCAAGACTTTTATGAGTTAATGCTTTATCCAGCAGGCTCATCAGCTCTTCCACGTTGAAAGGCTTAGTTAAAAAGTGATAAGCACCTTTTTGAGTGGCCTGAATAGCGGTATCGATTGTGGCAAAACCTGTTAATACAATAACCTGCGTTGCTGCAGAAACAGCTTTGATTTCAGAAATCAAATCTAATCCGTTACCATCCGGTAAGTTCATATCAACAATAGCTAAATCAAATGGTTTGTCCGGGGACATGAAGCTGCGGGCTTCATCTAATCTTTGAGCTGTAACGACCTGAAAGCCTTTACGATCGAGTAATCTGAAGAGAGCTGTGCGTAATGTAGATTCGTCATCTAAAATGAGTACTCGAGTTTGCTTCATGAAGCTTTCCTTCCATGGTAAGTTCCAGTGGCGTCCGTTTTAATAAGAGTAATTCAAATTTTGACGTAGGTGTCAAAAAATCTGCATCAGTAAGACGATTTCAGGACTTTTGGGGGTTAAAAATATTAATTAATATTTATTGGGCATTTTAATCAGAACCTGCATCCAGCCTGGCTGTGGCTCTGTTATAACAAGCTGAAATCCCTGGTCTAAAATGCTTTTTTCCAAGGTAATAAGACTAAGGTCATTAGAAGTCAGCTTCAGATCATGCGGGCCCAAATTGCTATTAAAGCTCAGGTAAGAATTGCCGGGGTCCTGGGAAATTTTCACCTCGACCACGCCGCTAAAGTTCGATTTGTTTTGCTTCTTCAGCTTCAGTTTATGAAGTAAATATTGGAAAACCAAATGAATGATATTACGGAAGTGTAAAACCGAGATGTCATGCATGAATGGCTGTTCTTGCGTAAACGAAACCACAAGATGCTCTTTCTTAAGCTGCATTTGCAAAAGATCTAAATTTTTATCTAATATTTCAGTTATGTTGGCTTTCTCAAGCTTCACCGTATCTTCTTTGCGAGAGAAGAATAATAAATCTTCAATGTGCTTCTTCATCCTCAAGGCGGCTTCGGTTAAAACTTCGATATCCTGCTGAAACGGATGAGTGCTTGGAAGCTCCATCTTCATGATTTGCAGATAGGACAGAATGCCGCCCAACGGGTTATTCAGCTCATGCGCGATAGAACTGGAAATCAATCCCACTTCTGAAAGCTTGGCTGTCTGCTGAAACTTGGTCTCAAGGGCTTTTTGCTCTGAAACGTCTTCGTACAAATGAATCCAGTAATTATTTTCTGTATCCAGAGAGTTCGAAAACTTATTGGATTGAACAGCGTAAGTCTTAATATCTTTCTGAATCTCAAAGCGATTTCCCAAATGACAGCCGACGCAAGGCTTGTTGCTTCCGAACAGCAACTGATGGCACTTTAGATTCTCACCTTCTTCGCTGTGCTTTTCAGCCGCCAGGTTGGCCTGATACACGTTGTAGTTCTTATCAATGATTATGATCGGATGAGGCGAAGAGTGAAAGGCCAGGTCAAAAAGTCTTTCATTTTTTTGAAGAGAAAGTAAATTGTTGTAACGGTTTAAATTGATTTCCAGCGCTTCTGTCAGCTTATTAAAATAATTCGTATCGTTTTTGCGGAAGACGCGCTTATCACCTTTAAAAAAGTACAAATGAAAATTCTCACCACCGATTGTGATTTTAGAAGTGTATGTAGTCGATTCAAATTTTTGCTTAATTTCGTGATCAAAGTTTTCGAATTCATCACTTCTTAAAATTTTAAACCAGGTGATCATACCGAACTTAACCAAAAGGTCATTCAAAGAGGATTCAGCTTCTGCCAAACTTTTTACTTCAGTTGTGGAGTAGAGCGATTTCCGCAGAACCTCAACGCGATTATTGATCTCGAAAATTTGTTTGCGGCTTTCGATAATATTTTTAGATTTTTCGCTGAGCTTCGCTTCCAGTTCTTTTTTAAGCGATTCATACTGCTGGTTCAGCTCACTAGAGAGGCTCAGGTAAGTTTCATCCTGCTCTTTTTGACGGAGATCTTGCCAAACCGTATTTAAAAATCCGGAGCTGAGATCGCTGCGAAAAATAAAATGATCGATCCGTAACTGCCGTAAAGCAGGAAAGTCAAAAAGCTGGCCCTCTTCCATAACCAAAATAATTTTAGTAAAGCTTTGATTTATTTTTGCCGGAGTTTGCTTCTGAAGTTTTCTGATATTTTCAGCCGCGCCATGAACTAAAAAAATTTCACTGCGAATATTTTCCGTTGCCAGTTGCTGTTCTGAAAGAACCATATAGTCCTGGTCTTCCAGTAGAGGAAGAAGGGCTTTTTCTGAATCCAGAGTTGCAAGTCTTGCTCTTACAGCTTGCATGTCTCGATTAATTCCGAATGATTTTTAATATAAAAATGAGGTAGGCGAATCAGTTTATCGACATGGCCGCGTGATTCTCCATGATCAAAGTGGCAAGTGATGGCTCCGACTTCTAAAGCGTCTGTGATTTCAGAAACTAGCGAGTTGCCGATACAGAGAAGCTCATGCGGCTGAATTTCCTCTTCTTTGATGATTTGTAAGAAGGTGTCCAGTTTACGATGCTTAATCAAACTATTGACCACAATAACTTTTTTAAAGTCTTTCACAATCCCCATAGCAAATGCTTTGGCCAGCTGAGAAGTCTTAGCTCCGGCGGTTACCAGATAGAGTGCGTATTTGTCTTTTAGGTAATCCAGATTTTCGCGCGCGCCGGGCATCAACGGTAAATCCTGCGGAAGTGTCGGGTTGTAAAAATGATCGATTATTTCAGGAAGGTTTTCGATTGTTTCAGCAGTGCCGAATCGATGCGCCAGGCTTTCAAAGACTTCGCGGTGAGAAACTGTTTTGACAAGTTCTTTTCTAATTTCTTCACATTCTTCAACAGAAACTTTAAGACCTTTTTTAATCATAAACTGAAACGTCGCCAAAGCGAATTTTGGGGCCAATAGTCCCGACGTGTCCAGTAAGGTATCATCTAAGTCAAAAGCAATGGCTTTAATCATACATTTTCAGTGTGCAGCCAAAGTACCCGTTTTGGTAGGTTTTATAAAAAAATAACTGACTTAGAGCATTGTCATTGTTTAGTATTACGGCATGGAATTTACAGCAATTATTCTAGCAGGCGGGCAGGGAACACGAATGAAAAGTCCCCTTCCTAAAGTTTTACATCCCGTAGCAGGGCAGCCCATGATTTCCCGAGTGGTACAGACGTGCCGCGAAGCCGGGATAACAGAAATTCGTGTAGTGGTGGGGCATCAAAGTAATCTGGTAAACACCGTTTTAGAGCCTATGGGTGTGAAAGCTTGTTTACAGGAAAAACAGCTGGGAACCGCCAATGCCGTGCAGTCGGTGGATCTTTCAACTTTGAATTCGGATGTCATCATTATGAATGGAGACCATCCGCTTATTACCAGTTCGGATATTAAAAATTTTATTTCTGATTTCAAAGAGCAGAAGTTAGACCTGGCCGTGGTCAGTGTGGAGCTGCCTGATGCCGGCAGCTTTGGCCGCATTGTGCGAAAAAACGACCGTTTGCAGTCGATTGTAGAGGCAAAAGACGCCTCAGCTGACACTTTAAAAATTAAAGAAGTAAATACCGGAATATACGTGGTTAAGGCCGAGGTTCTGAAAAAATACATTCCGCAAATTAAAAACAACAATGCCAACCAGGAATTTTATTTAACAGATTTAATTGATTTGGCGATTCAAAATAATTTAAAAGTTAATGCTTTGTTATCGAAGAATACGGATGTCGCTCACGGTGTAAATAGTCAGATTGAATTGGCTGACGCCACTAAAAAAGTTTTTTTAAGAAAAGCGCAGCAGCTTATGCAAGCCGGTGTTATTTTTATTGATCCGCATACCGCATACGTCGAAGAGACTGTCATTGTTGGCCCTGGAAGCGTCGTTTACCCAAATGTTTTCTTGCGCGGTCATACGGCCCTGGGAGCCTTCGTAGTGGTAGAATCCAACTGCTTTATTTCTGACTGTATTGTAGGCGACAGTACTCATATAAAAGCCGGAAGTTACCTGGAACAAACAATCGTTAAAAATAAATCAAGTGTGGGACCTTATGCCCGTTTGCGCCCGGGCACAGTAATTGAAGAAGAAGCTCACGTGGGAAATTTTGTCGAGATGAAAAAAGTTGTTTTCGGAAAAAGATCGAAAGCCGGTCATCTGACATATCTTGGTGACGCCGAAATTGGCGAAGATGTGAACATTGGTTGTGGCACAATCACGTGCAACTACGCAGCCGATAAAAAGAAGTACAAAACTGTTATTGGTGACCGAGTGTTTGTGGGAAGTGATTCACAACTGATAGCCCCTGTAACGGTTGAAAGTGACGCCATCATTGCTTCCGGAACCACTGTGACTAAAAATGTTCCTGCCGGAGCACTCACGCTGGCACGTAGTCCGCAAGTCAACAAAGAGGGCTACGCACAGAAATTTAAAAAAAAGACGGAGTAAACTATGTGTGGAATAGTTGGTTACCTAGGACCTCAGGATCCCAAGAAGGTCATCATTGAAGGACTGAAAAAGCTTGAGTACCGCGGCTACGACAGCGCCGGTATTGCGGTACTTCATGACGGAAAAACCAAACGAATTCGCGCCGAAGGCAAACTGAAGCAACTTGAAGATAAAGTTATCAATGAAAATTTCAATGGTAACCTGGGTATCGGCCACACGCGCTGGGCCACTCACGGTCCTGCAGTAGAAAAAAATGCGCATCCTCATCAGGTTGGCGAAATCAGCATTGTTCATAACGGTATTATTGAAAACTATCTTGAAATTAAAAAAGATCTTCTGGCTCGCGGCGCGGATATCAGCTCCGATACCGATTCAGAATTGGTTGCACATTTAATCAACGAAGAAATTCAGATTACCAAAAATTTGTTACAAGCCGTTCAAAAAACTCTCAGTAAATTGATCGGGGCTTTTTCTGTTGTTGTTCTGTGGGAAAAATCTCCGAATGAACTTGTGGCCTTTAAAGACGGCCCGCCGCTGATCGTCGGGATCAACGAAAAGAAAAATGAATATTTTGTTGTCAGTGACGTGCAGGCTGCTTTGAACTACACCAAAAATTTCGTGTATCTCGAAGACCGGGAAATCGTTCACATCACTAAAGAACAAATAAAATATTATTCTGCACTGGGTGCACCACTTAAAAAACAAGTGATCACTCTTGATTGGACTTCTTCGCAGGTTGAAAAAATGGGCTTCAAGCATTTCATGCTAAAAGAGATTTATGAACAACCGCATGCAGTTGCGTCAGCCATTCAACAGCATATCAATATGCAAACGTTTGAGGTGAATTTAAGTAACGTCGGCTTTGAAAAGCCGGTGGAAGAAGTTTTTAAAACAATTGATCGGGTCATGTTTGTAGCTTGCGGAACCAGCTTTTATGCGGCGAATGTGGCAAAGTACTTACTAGAGCAAGTTGCGAAAATACCGGTAGAAGTCGATATCGCTAGTGAATTCCGGTACCGCAAACCAATGATTCCTAAGAACACTCTTCTCGTGACTGTTTCACAGTCCGGCGAAACTGCGGATACTCTTGCCGCTATTCGGTTAGCAAAAGAAAAAGGCGCATTAACCTTGTCGATCACGAATGTGTTGCGCTCTTCAATTGACCGTGAAGCGCACGGGCATTTGTATATGAATAGCGGTGTCGAAGTAGGCGTAGCCAGTACAAAAGCATTCACAAGCACTTTAGCACTGGTGAATCTGCTGGCTTTACAAATGGCAAAGGCTCGCGGTGTATTGAATAAAGACATGGAGCAAACTTGCGTTAAGAATCTTTTGGCTGTTCCAAGCCAGCTTGAAACAGTTTTGGCATTCGATAAGTATTTTTCTGAAGCTGCAAAAAAATTAAAAGAATTTAAAGGGTTTTTGTACCTGGGCCGCGGAGTCAGCTACCCGGTGGCGCTAGAGGGCGCTCTAAAACTGAAAGAGCTCGTCTACATGCACGCAGAAGGCTATGCCGCAGGGGAAATGAAGCACGGCCCGTTGGCTTTAATTGATTCTAAGATGGCCATAGTTGTGGTGGCTCCGTCGGATGAGTTGATTGAAAAAACTATCAGTAATTTGCAGGAAGCTAAAGCGCGGGGCGGTAAGATTATCTCCATCGGTACAGGCGAAAATGCGGCGTTAAAATCAATGAGCGAGTATTATTTGTCATTGCCGGATTCGAACTGGATGACGAACCCTATTATATCAGTCGTTCCACTGCAGCTAATGGCTTATCATATGGCAGATAGCCTTGGTTTTGATGTGGATCAGCCAAGAAACCTCGCTAAGTCAGTAACCGTTGAATAGACTACTAATTTAATTAAATGTAGTTTATCACTGACCTGGTGAATTCAACCTTCAAGCTGATTTTTAAAATTTTTTCGGTCGCTCTGACTTATTATGTCGCGGGCGTGTTGGGGATTCAGCTATCTTTGCCACCGGGCTTCGCAACATCTTTTTGGCCACCCGCCGGCATTTCTTTAGCTTGCTTATTAATCTGCGGAATAAACGTTTGGCCTGGGATTTTGATCGGTGCGTTCTTCGTCAATGTGATTCCACAGTTCAACGATAATTTAGCGGTTTCATGGGGGGCCATATTCCTTCCGGCTTTTATACCGGCCATTGGTTCCACACTGCAGGCAATCGCAGGCAGCAAATTAATTCGCCGCTATGTAGGTTACCCGTGTTCACTTAATGAAGAACGTATCATAGGGAAATTCCTTCTTCTGGGCGGGCCGGTGGCCTGTACGATATCTGCGACTATTGCGGTGACAACTTTCTGTGCGTTTGGGCTGCAGCCGTGGGCAAGTTTTGCTTTTACCTGGGGAACATGGTGGGTCGGTGACTGCATAGGCGTCATGATTGTCGCTCCGTTGCTGATTCTCATGATGTCTGAGGAGAAAGACAGCTTATCCCGAAAAAACTTCTCCATTTTGTTGCCAAGCCTTTTCGTACTGGCACTTTGTATTTTTACTTATGTAAAGGTCAGTCAGTGGGAACAGGAAAAAATTGAAAATGAATTAAAAGCAAAAGCTAATTATATCTCAAGTGAGATTGAAGAACGCTTAGGCGTATATCTTGAGGTCATTAGATCGATCGAAGGCTTGTTTGCCAGTTCGAATTATGTGGAAGAAACAGAGTTTCGAAATTTTGTTCAGGGCCCGCTATCGCGTTATCACGGTCTTCAAGCCCTTTCCTGGGATCTGAGGCTGAAGGAGTCGGACCGGGCTGAATTTACTAAAATATTAAAACAAAGAGATATCGAACTTAAAGAACTTACACCTGAAGGGCAGGTGGTGCCGGCAAGAAAAATGAATGAGTATGTTGTGCCATGGTTCATTGAGCCGGAGGCAACAAACCGAACGGCCCTGGGTTTTAATCTATACAGCAATGAAAGCCGTAAAAAAGCAATTCAGTTGGCGATTTCCTCTGGCGAGGCGACAGTTAGTAATCGGTTACAGCTGATTCAGGATCCCAAACATGCATTCGGCTTACTGATTTTCGTGCCGGTCTATGAAAAAAATAAGTCTTTAGACACTACCGAAAACCGCGAAAAATATGCAATGGGTGTAGTTGTCGGCGTACTTAAATTGGAAGCATTTATTAAAACAACATTTGCGGAATACAACTTTAGTGGAATTAATTTTGAAATTGAAGATCTGTCCGCACCCGAAAATGAAAGAACTATCTATGCTTCGCCGAACTTTCATTCAAAAATGGTTTCGTCGAGAGATTTGAACTGGAGCAATGAAGTAAATTTTGCCGGACGGACATGGAAGATTAATTTCAAAAAGAGTTATGCCGCCTTGCTTGAAAACCGCCCGTGGCAAGCCTGGTTCATTCTGGCGACCGGCCTGTTATTTACCGGATTTTTTATTGCATTTCTAATGGTCATCATCGGGCGAACAGCAAGAATTGAAGCTCTTGTAGACAAGCGAACAGAAGAATTAGCTGAGGTTAAATCCAATATGATTTCAGCTTCTAAAATGTCGGCTCTGGGTGAAATGGCAGGGGGGATGGCTCATGAAATTAATACGCCATTGACCATTATCAATTTAAAAGTGGCGCAGATTCAAAATGAACTTGAGGCAAAAGAAATTAGTTTTGTAAGAGTTAACGAAGGCCTTAAAAAAATTGAAGACACTGTTGCCCGAATTGCAAAAATTATCAGAGGTCTTCGTTACTTTGCCCGCGATACTAAAAGCGATCCTTATGAAAGGGCGCAGGTTTCTGCGATTCTTGATGACACTTTATATTTGTGCGTTGAACGCTTTCGGCATAATGGAATTATTTTAAAAGTTGGCCCTTACCCGCAGGATCTTCACGTTGACTGCAGACCAACCGAAATTTCGCAGGTGATTCTGAACCTGTTAAACAATGCCTGCGATGCCATTATGGATTTACCGGAAAAATGGATTGAAATTAAACTGGTAGAAAAAAATCAGAATTTAGAAATTCGTATTACCGATAGCGGAAGCGGCATTCCGGCAAATGTACAGGAAAAAATTATGCAGCCCTTCTTTTCTACGAAGCCGGTTGGTAAAGGCACGGGAATTGGTCTCAGTATTTCAAAAGGTATTGTTGAAAGTCATAAGGGAACGCTCACGATAGATAATTCAGTTAAGAATACGTGTTTCGTTATAACTTTGCCGATTCATCAAGATAAGACTTAATTAATAATTCAGATTACAGTCGTGCCAAATTTTCGTTTTGGGCCAACATGTTGTAGTAACTGAAAACATTTTCAACGAACTCGACAGTTTCGTTACCGCGCGCATACCCGTAATTCAGATCCGAGTAGTATTGAGAGTCTTCCAGCTTTGGCAAAACTGATTTTAAGTCCGACCAGTTAAAAGGATCTTTATTTAGCTTTATCGCTAATCGGCCTGCATCACGCAAATGCCCCCATCCGATGTTGTAAGCGATCAATGCCAATGACCAACGCTGCATGGAGCTCAGCTCTGGCGACGTTTTATCAAATAAATACTTAAGATAGTAAGCGCCACCTTGAATGTTTTGAATTGGGTCGCGGCGATCTGTCATTCCGATGTGTTCTGCCGTTTGTTCTGTAATTTGCATCAGACCACGAACGCCGGTGTAACTTCGGGCCGCGTGATCCCACTTTGATTCCTGGTAGGCAACAGCGGCCAGCAACGGCCAAGGCACTTCGTAAACCACAGAGTACTTTTTAAAGTATTCAATATAGGTTGGCAGGCGGTTAGCTTGATGTTCTTCAAATTTTTGCAGTTCATAAGCTGTAAAGCTGGTGTCGACAGAGGGGGTCCATTTGAACTCCCCAAACCCGGAAACCGTGCAGGACATGCATGCTAAAATAATAATCAATGCCTTAGAGCTATTCATCAGAGGGTTTTCTTTAGGTAAAAAAGGCGGCTAGGTCACCTTAAAATGTCTAAACTTTTTGCCAAAGTGAATAGAACGGCAGCTGAACATGAAAATTCTGCGTAGCGTGAAATTTTTTTCACGACAAACATCCTAACTCGCATCATCATTTTAGTAGTTTCAGAGGGGGAAATCACATGAGCGGATGGATTGAAGTCGTCGCAGGTTCCATGTACAGCGGTAAAACAGAAGAGCTTATCAGACGGGTTAAACGGGCCCAATACGCTAAACTGAACGTTCAGGTTTTTAAGCCAGTCATCGATTCACGTTACCACGCTACAAACGTGACTTCGCACAATCAAAATCAATAGACAGCCACTCCGCTGAACAGTATTCACGATGTTTGGGATCACTTGTTGGATACAACAAAAGTTGTCGCTTTTGAC
>JANWIU010000151.1 GCA_025449725.1 Pseudobdellovibrio sp. | reverse complement strand
GTCAGCCTTTAAGTAAGATACGGTATCGAAGTCAGAAACCTCCGATAGCTGCCCTTTCGGAACCTTCCTGCCTCCCAGCAGAAAATCATATTGAATACTGAATTTATCGGCCGCTTTTTCGCCCTGGAATTTCATTTTTTGACCTTCAAGAAGTGTCACCTTCTTTTCGTACGCAAAAAACTCCACGGGCAAAGAGCCTTTTATAACTTTAAGTTCTACCCAGGCCTCATTCATATTGAGTTCAATAAAAAAATCAACCGGCTTTGAAACTTTTAAATCAAAGAACGGAGACTTGATGACAATATCAAAACTGGAAACCTGTTCTTTGCCGCGGAAATTTTTGGTGTATCTGATTTTACCATTTAACAAATAAAGATCTGAAACAAATTCGCCCTCATTGGCAAAATCCAGAACTTGAATTTTTGACTTTTCATAAACAGTCAGCCGGTCAAAATGATTGATACCCAGCTCAAGCTCATCCCGGTTTGCAGTTACCAGCGCAAAAGGTCTTTTAAGCAGACCTTTTTTTGAAAGAACGGCCTGAGTTTTATTATCAAAAACCACCACGGGCGAATTTTGCCAGCTCAATATCTCTGGAAACCCAAAAGCAAAGACCGACGCCAATACGATGCTGAAACCCAGAAATATTCTATTCATCTTTAACCAGCTCTTTGATTTCATATAACTTAGACCATTTTAAAAAAACCGAATAAGAGGCGCTTTTCGCAATTACGAATCCAGCCCAGCCATCCAAAAAACCGAGTTTAAGAAAATAACATTCAAAAAATTTAAAGGCAGGTTTCGTGAAAAAATGAAACCAAGAGAAGTTCTTGCCTTTTGCCGCCATCTCTTTTGCCTGTAAACTTGAGTACTTATTGTTTGTAGCAACCTGATGTTCAATGTTCTTAAAAACATAGTGATTTAAATCACCTGTAAGTTTTTGATAGGATGCTGCTTCAACTTTTTCGTGAATTTCCACCTGGTTCCAGTTCACAAATTTTTTATTAAACAATCGCGCCTGGAAGTCAGGATACCACCCGCCATGGGTAACCCAGCGGTTCAGATAAAACGACTTCCGGGGGACCAAGTAAGCTGTTCGCTCATCCAGCGAAGCGAAGCTTTTTTGAATTTCAGATTTCAGCTCATTTGATACTTCTTCGTCACTGTCGATCGACAAAATCCACGGAAAACTCGCAAGACCTGTAGCTTTATGCTTTGTTGGACCAAAGCCGAGCCACTCTCCGGAAACAACCTTCGCGCCCCTATTTTCAGCAATGCTAACGGTAAGATCTCTCGAACCTGAATCGTATACTAAAACTTCGCTAACCCAGCCGCTGACCGACGATACCGCCCGGCTGATATTAGATTCTTCGTTTAACGCGATTATCACGACGGATAAAGGCAATTTTTCAATCTGGTCTGACACAAAAATAATTGTCACAAGCTTTCATCTTTGTTGTCAAACCAAAGTCAGGATAGGTAACATATTTAGACTATGAACAAAATTGTATCTCATCTTAGAATTTCACTTCAAATTTTTGTTATGATGCTTGGAGTTCTCGTTTTCAACTCTCAGGCTCACGCCGCATTCGGTTTACTCGAAACGGCCGAAATAGTTCCTGCAGGAGTGTATCGCGTCGGCGCAGCTCCTCAACTTTACATCGGAAACGGCGGCGGAGTAGATGGAAGTGCTTTTCTTGATTTAAACGTCGGCCCCAGCATTAACAGCAGGTTAGAAATTGGCTCAGGCGTTACAGACTTCTGGGCCGCCGGATCGGCCAAGTGGGTCCCTTATCCTGATTATCAGAATCAACCCGCCATCGGAGTCCGCGGTAAATTTATTTACATGCGGGAATCCGACACTAACTTTTACAACACACAGATTGCGCCGATATTCAGTAAAAAATATTCCACTAACCGAGGGGAATTTATTCCTTACGCCGGGCTTCCTATCACGTTCATTTATGAAAAAAGTTCGAATAATTTTACAATTTCAAAGCTTTGCTTCGGTAGTGAGTGGGTGGTGAATCAGGCATTTCATACGGGTGCAGAACTTGCTATAGATTTATATAACGGCGGATCAACGTACACCTACACTGCGTCTACTTTGTCGTTGTTCTTTAACTTTCAATTTGATGAAAGAATAGGTTTTAAAAAGTAATATGTTAAATTGGTTGTTTGGTTCCTCTTCTAGCGGTGCAGATATTTATGTTGATTTAGGGACAGCCAATACGCTGATCGCCGTGAAAAATAAAGGTATCGTTCTAAATGAACCTAGCCAGGTCATGGTGACAGAAACAAACCTTAAAAAAAGAAAAGTTTTAGGAATCGGCATAGAGGGCCAGGAAATTGCCAAGAATAATCCGGGACATATCATTACCGTAAAGCCGGTGCGTGACGGCGTTATCGCTGACTTTGATGCTACAAAAACAATGCTGAGTCATTTTTTGTCTAAGGTTTTAAAAAAACATTCCATTACAAGACCTGGCGTTGTGGTCTCACTCCCCTACGGCGTAACTGAAGTTGAAAAAAAGGCCGTTGTCGAAGCCTGCCGATCCGCAGGAGCCGGCCGCACTTATTTGATTGATGAACCAATGGCTGCCGCAATCGGAGCAGACCTACCGATTAAGGAAGCTTCTGGTCAGATGATTATTGATATCGGCGGCGGAACAACAGAAATTGCTGTCATCGCTTTGGCTGACATTGTGTACTGCGAGCCGCTCAAAATGGGCGGTCACCGCTTCGATGAAGTTATCATTCGATACATGAAAGAAGCAAAGAGACTTGTGATCACTGAAGAAACGGCTGAAAAAGTAAAAATAGAACTGGGCACTGCCCTTCCGAAGAAAAATATTATTTCTGCGGAAGTCGATGGTCGCGATATCGATACGGGCTTTCCGAGAAAACAAACTGTAACGTCAGAAGAAATCGGAACCGCACTTGCCGATTCCATTCAGCAGATTGTTCACGGTATTCTGAATGCCCTTGAACAAACGCCGCCCGAACTGGTTTCAGACATCATTGGTAACGGCATAGTCCTTGCCGGTGGAGGAGCGCTCATTAAGGAATTAACTTCTAAAATTGAAAGCGAAGTCCGCATTCCTGTTCGCATTGCGCCAAACCCGCTGACAGCTATTGCGGTAGGCGGAGAAAGGGTTCTTTCTGACCCTGGATTACTTGATAAAATTCAGTTGGAAATGTAGAAAAAGGACCGATACCGCCGAAAGAACCGGAGAGTACTCATGAAACGTCAAATCATTATGACCTGCGCTTTACCTTATGCCAACGGACCTATTCATCTTGGCCATATGTTGGAGCACATTGAAGCTGACATTTACGCACGTTTTCAGAAGATGAATGGCCACGACTGTATTTTTATTTGCGCGGACGATACTCACGGCACGCCTATTATGATTAAGGCACGTGAACAAGGTATCACACCGGAACAACTCATCGGAAAATCTCATGCAGAGCACGTGAAGGACTTCGAAGATTTTTCTATTGGATTTGATCATTATGGTTCTACCAATTCTGAAGAAAATAAAAAACTCTGCGAACTTTTTTTTGAAAGAATGTCAGCGAAGAAAAATGTTCACAAAAAAGCAATCGAGCAATTGTATTGTGAACATGATAAAATGTTTTTACCTGACCGCTTTGTTAAAGGAACTTGCCCTAAATGTTCTTCAAAAGATCAGTACGGTGATTCCTGTGATGTTTGCGGTGCCACCTATTCTCCACAGGATTTAAAAGATCCGGGCTGCTCTATTTGTGGAACTAAACCTGTTAAAAGAAAATCGGATCATATCTTCTTTAGATTGAACGACTACAAATCCTATTTGCAGGAATGGCTTCCGAATCATACTGCTCCTGAAATCTCAAAAAAAATGAGCGAATGGTTCAATGAAGATTTGAGAGACTGGGATATTTCCCGTGATGAGCCTTATTTTGGGTTCGCTATTCCCGGAGAGCCCGGCAAGTATTTTTATGTTTGGGTCGATGCTCCAATGGGTTACGTTTCGTCACTGGATCAATGGGCTAAAAAAAATGGGCGCAAGCTGGATGACCTTTGGTCAAAAAATTCAGCCTACGAAATTTACCACTTCATCGGTAAAGACATCGTGTATTTTCATACCTTGTTCTGGCCTGCCCTATTACAGTCTGCCGATTTCAAATCTCCTACCCGTGTAAATGTTCACGGTCACATTATGGTCAACGGCGAAAAGATGAGTAAGTCGAAAGGCACATTCATTTCGACCCGGGTTTACTTAAACCATTTGGACCCCCAGTTTTTACGTTACTATTACGCCACCAAGATCAACGGCAGCGTTGATGATATGGATTTAAATATGGATGACTTTGCGTCGCGGGTTAATTCAGATCTTGTCGGCAAGATTGTGAATTTAGCTTCTCGCGGGGCTCAAATGCTTTCTAAAAAAATGGATGGCGTTATGTCCACTCCGGACGCTGATGGCTTAGTTGTTCTTAAAAAAATTGATGCCCAGGCCGACCAAATTGCAAAATTATATGACTCTCGTGATATTGCAAAAGCGACAACATTAATTCGCGAAATGGCGGAACTTACCAATAAATATTTTGATGAGAAGGCACCATGGAAGACTGTTGAGACTGAATCTGAGAAAACTAAACAGGTCTTAACAACAACCTTGAACGCTTTCCGTAAACTGGCGGTATTTTTAAAACCGGTTTTACCAAAAATGGCTGAACAGGTTTATCAATTATTAAATGAAAAAACACCGGCCGGATCGTATGTTTGGGATGACTATAAAACGACACTCAGTAATCACAAAATTGCCGATTATGTTCACCTTGCAGGTCGCGTGGATACTGAAAAAGTAAAATCCATGATTGAAGAGCAAAAGCAAATCTACGCAGCTACGGCAAAACCAAAAGTTGCAGTTGCGGCTCCTAAAGCAGAAAAGGCCTC
This sequence comes from Pseudobdellovibrio sp., assembly GCA_025449725.1. Taxonomy (GTDB): domain Bacteria; phylum Bdellovibrionota; class Bdellovibrionia; order Bdellovibrionales; family Bdellovibrionaceae; genus Pseudobdellovibrio. The sequence continues at coordinate 2,712 of JANWIU010000151.1, read as the reverse complement.
AGGCCCGGCGGCCGAAATAGAATTCGAAGATTTTGATAAAATAGATTTACGAATCGGAGAAATCATCGAAGCTGAAGAAATCAAAGAAGCGGACAAACTACTTCGTTTGAAGGTCAGCCTTGGTGATGGCGTAACAAAACAAATTATTTCGGGGATCAAGCAAGCTTACAAACCGGAAACTTTAGTAGGGCGCAAAGTTCTTATTTGCGCCAATCTTAAACCGCGAAAAATGAAATTCGGAATGAGTGAAGGCATGGTGATTGCCGCAGGCGATGGCGGAAGTGATTTATTTTTACTTTCACCTGATACAGGCGCCAAGACCGGAAGCCGGGCCAAATAGATGAGTGATAGAAGCAATGTCGAAGAAATCTACCGGTTATTCCAAGGGTTGGAACAGGATTCTAAAGACGGCCTTTATGACAAGCAACTCTTAGAACGCCTTATTGATTGTATAGGCGAACTTGAAAATTCGACGGACCCTATTCTAAAAAAATTAGCAAAATACAAATCTCACCTGAATTCCGGGATGACGTTACGGCATTTTTCAAATATTGCCGTTCCGTTTGAACGATACCTAAAGAAATCTATTCAGGACGATGACTTTTTGGTTTCAGCAACGGACCGCGATCACCTGGTGACCCCACGGGTTCCTTTACATTTTGTAATTGATAATATGCGCTCAGCTTTTAATGTAGGTTCGATTTTCAGAACTGCGGATACGCTTGGGGCACAAAAAATCTGGCTTACGGGTTACACGCCTACGCCCCATCAGTTACAGGTAGAAAAAGCCGCGTTGGGAGCCGCATTTATTATGGAATGGGAAACCTTACCATTCGATCAAGCGATTCAAAATCTGAAGAATTTAAATTTTAAAATTGTAGCATTGGAAACTTCGGCTAAAGCCATCGATATCTCAGTACCGTTTGAGGAAAGCCAGCCTCTTGCCTTTGTCGTCGGAAATGAAAGGTTCGGTCTCGACGCAGAACAACTTAAAAAATGCGATGAAATCAGAAGGATACCCACCTTCGGTATCAAAAATTCCTTAAATGCAGCGACCGCTGCCGCCATTGCCGGTTACGAATGGCGCAAACAGTGGCAAGAAGGATTGGTAAAAGTTTAGTGAGTAATGGAGAACTTCTTTTAAAACCCATTGGTTTTTTTGAAAGTGAACAAGTAGAACCTTATCAGGCAGGACGCCAACCTGATATTCTTGGATTGAATGGGAAAATAAAACTTCAAAGCGGTCACAACTATGAACAAGCCCTTCAGGATTTAGTCGGCTGCTCGCATATTTGGATCATTTTCGGATTTCATCAGAATTCAAACTGGAAGCATTTGGTGCAGACGCCCCGCTCGAATAAAAAAATCGGCGTATTTGCTACCCGCGCCCCTTACCGGCCAAACCCAATCGGACTAAGCCTTGTACGCTTAGTCGACATTCAAAATCTCACAATTGAAGTTGGAGAAAACGACATCTTAAATGGCTCTCCTATATACGACATAAAACCTTTTCATCCTGAACATGACGTTGCAGCAGATGCTACGATAGAATGGCTGGAAACTTCAGCGCACTCTAAAAATGCGCTTCGCTTTTCACCACTGGCAGATTCACAACTGGAATACCTGGAGTCTAACGGAGTATCAATCAAGGCTTTTATTGTCCGACAACTTGAATATGATCCCATCAATGACAGCAAAAAACGCGTAGAATCCCATGGCCACAGCTTTACGCTGGCCTACCGTACGTGGAGGATTGATTTTACATTTGCCGAAAATACCGTGGGTGTTCTCGCTGTACGTTCGGGTTACACCTCCGAAGAATTAGATGAAGCGGGTCCTGAATACGAAGACACTTATCAAGACAAAAGCCTTCACCGAAAGTATATTTTAGAATTCAATTAGCCTTCGTTTTCCCTTTCCGGATGGAATTTTTATGATATATTCTTTTTGTATTTTTGCTGATGAGTTCTCTTTGTAGTTTGCCGTTCGACCAGTGATGAATTAAATTTCAGCCATTGCTTTGCCAAGTTTCTTTCAAAACCAGAACGTCCACTTTGCGCTGAAACTAAAAAACGAAACTCCTTGGCTTCTTTCGTGTTAAGGCCCAACCGTCCCGCAAGTTGAAACGCTCTTTGCCAAGAAATTCCTCTTTCGCCCTTTATTATCTTACTAAGTAATTCGTACCCAATTGAAAGGTCTTTTGCGAAATCTCGCTGCGAATAATTACGATTGAAACTTCGTCGCCTCAAATATTCTTTCAAAAAGATTTCATGATAGCTTTTCATGCGACTGATGAGTCTTCAATTCACAGGCCACAAATAAAACCAGAACAAAAAGTTTTGGCATAAAAAAGTCCGTGTTTCGAACGGAATCGGACTTTTCGATGCTTCCGTAAACTCTAAAAGTAATCTGATTAAGTACTTTGTTACACTGTGGGTTTCAGTACAACTGTTGTACTGAAACCCACAGTGTAAGAAAATGGCTTAAGTGCAAACTTTGCATCTAAGGCGTTAACAGCAAAATTCGTTTGCCGGAAATCTACGCCTGATTTTCAAGCCACAAAATAAAAAAAGGCACGCTACGAAGCGTGCCCTTTTCTCCGCTGACAATCTATCAGTCGGAACGATCTAATTATTCAGAAAAAAATTATCCTTTAAGCGCTATCAGTTGAGCAATAAGCAAGCTCACTACCGACATAACTTTGATCAGGAT
>JANWIU010000150.1 GCA_025449725.1 Pseudobdellovibrio sp. | reverse complement strand
GAATATTATTTGCTTTATTTTCACTGAGGGGAATATGAATTTACTGATTGGTACAGCGGCCTGGAGCATACCGTCACAGCTTAAAGTGCAGTTTCCCGAAGTAGGGACGCACCTAGAACGATACAGCAAAATATTTAACGCTGTGGAAATCAATTCTTCCTTTTACAAAGACCATAAATTTCAGATTTATGAAAAATGGGCAAAGATGGTTCCTGCCCAGTTTAAATTTTCAGTTAAATTATCAAAATACTTTTCCCACGAGGCCCGGCTGTTAGACTCAGGAGAACAACTGACCGAGGTATTGTCTGCCATCAGTGGTCTAGGTAACAAGTGGGGAGCCCTATTAATTCAAACCCCGCCTTCGTTAGAATTTAAAAAAGTAGACGCCAAAAAATTTTTCTCATCACTGCGAAGTAAATGCCCTGTACCTGTTGAGTTCGAGCCTCGTCACAAAAGCTGGATAACACCCAAAGCTTTGGAAATTCTGGAAGAATACTCTATTAACAAAGTTTTAGCAGACCCGGAACCTTGCCGTGCCCCCTTAGAGTGGCGCTCCAGGATCGAGCACACTCGTTACTTCCGCTTACACGGCTCACCGCAAATTTACCGCAGCCTTTATTCAGATGAACGGATTGAAAGATTGGAGGCACGCCTTAGGTCTCCGCTAAGTTTTTCAAAAAACACTTGGGTGATCTTTGATAATTCAATGTTTGGTCACGCAACCTTAAATGCCTTATCCCTTATAAAACTTCTACAGGAAAAAAACAGAATCGCAAAGGAAGCCAATGCCTGAAGGTCCATCGATGCTTATCGCCGCTGAAGAAATGAGTCCAGCCTCAGGTAAAAAAGTAGTATCCGTCAGTGGAAGCACAAAACAGCCCGTAAAAATTCTTAAAAATCAGACTCTAAAAGAAATCGGTACGTGGGGAAAACATTTACTGCTTTTCTTTAATAAATCTGTCGTAAAAATTCACTTTATGCTTTGGGGATCTTACAGCATTGATCGTAAAAAACCCGGGCGTCACCCGCGGCTTGTAATTAACTTCGGTAAAACTAAATTCTATTTTTATGCCTGCTCCGTGAAATTTCTGGAAGAAGACCCTGACGACATTTATGACTGGAGCGCCGATATCTTGTCTCCCTGCTGGGATGAAACAGCCGCCCTGTCGAAATTGAAAGGGCAACAAAATGAAATGATCTGCGACATTTTAATGGATCAGGCGATTTTTTCAGGCGTAGGGAACATCATAAAAAACGAAGTTTTATTTCTTTTACGCCTTAAACCGGAAAGAAAACTGAAAACACTTTCTTCTGCACGTCAGTTGGTATTGATGAGAGAAACACACGACTATTCATGGAAGTTTTATTACTGGAAAAAAAATTATGAACTGAAGAAACATTGGTTAATCATGCGAAAAAAGATATGTCCGAATTGCCAAGGACCTGTTACAAGAAGAGAAACAGGCAAGCGAAAGCGCCTCAGCCACTACTGTGAAAGATGTCAAAAATGAGTCAGGATAACAAAAGTAATCCGTTTCAAAAGCGCAAAGGACGAGGAGCTGATGGCAACTCTACCGGACGTTTTGAATCTCAACGGCATGAAATCGATTTGTCATCATATGGCTGGTTTGACTCTGAAGATGAATCACTGCTTAAAACACAGTTTTTTAAGGACGCTTCCCGCACCATCGTATCTGAAAACGACAGCCCTGACTTAGGATTTCGCTTCAGTATGAACTTTTATAGAGGGTGTGAGCACGGCTGCGCCTACTGTTACGCAAGGCCGTCCCATGAATATCTGGGAATGTCAGCAGGTCTTGATTTTGAGACAAAAATATTTGTTAAAGAAGAGGCTCCGGAACTGTTGCGTAAAAAGTTTATGTCTAAATCTTGGAAACCTGAAATTATCATGATGAGCGGCAATACTGATTGCTACCAGCCAGCTGAAAGAAGATTTCAAATTACCAGAAAAGCACTTCAAGTATTAAATGAATTCGGAAACCCGGTGGGGATCATTACAAAGAATAATCTTATCATTCGTGATTTAGATATTTTAAAAGAAATGGCTGAGCGAAATCTGGTTTCAGTTACAATTTCTATTACCAGTCTCGATACGGAATTGGCCAGAACGCTGGAACCGCGGACTTCGTCGCCTACTGGCCGCTTGGAGGCAGTGAGGCTGCTTTCTGAAGCGGGCATCCCGGTTAATGTAAACATCGCACCGGCCATTCCGGGTCTAAATGATCACGAAATTCCGTCCATACTGAAAGCGGCTTCCGAAGCAGGCGCCCGGTCAGCTTCGTTGGTTGCTGTTAGACTTCCGCATTCTGTTAAAGAAATATTTTCAGACTGGTTAACTACACACAGACCGGATGCGAAAACCAAAATATTGAATCACATTCGCAGCCTGCGCGGCGGCGAACTGTACAAAGCGGATTTCGGCGATCGTATGAAAGGTTCAGGTGTGTACGCGGAAAACATGCAGAGAATCTTTAAAATTTTCAGTGATAAATACAATCTAAATAATGACTATCCGGAGCTTTCGACTTCGCATTTTAAAAGACCGAAGAATCAGCTTTCTTTATTCGACGAGGAATAGATTATTCTATGACCGGTTCCCATTCAGGACCGATATGAGGCTTGAGCAGCAAAAGAGAATAATCGCTTTTTAAGGCCTGATAGTCATCACCGATGGATTTTCTTGCCATTTGATCCATTTCTCTTTCGACTTCAGGTAAGATTTCATCTTCCTCTACTTTGATATGATGTTCGACCGATTCTGCCAAGACTTTCAGTTTTGCCTTCCATTCATCATCGTCAGGAGTGGCATTCAATTTTTGAACAAGCTCTTCCGCTAATGCATGTTCTGTTTCACCTGCAAACGCACGCATTCGCAAATGTTCGTAACCTTTCATTTTAACATACAAACTTTCCTGTTCGGCTTTTGCGTGCTGAAGCAGTAATGGTACAAATTCTTCCAAGCTGGCTTCTCTTTCTGATCTTTCAAGAGAGTCATCTTTTAAAGTTTCCAACAGTTTTTTTAAAGGTTTATGATCTTCAAGAATAAGGTCAATCACATCATCACTGGCCAAAATGGCATCGCCTTCAAAGGCAGGTTTGCGCGGATCTGTTCTTAGATTCTCCATCTTTTCTCCTCGATTAATGAACTTTTAATACAACTTTAATACAGTCATTCTTTTCGTCACTGAACATACGGTAGCCTCTGGGAGCATCTTCTAAATCCAGCTTATGTGTGATGACAAAAGAAGGATCTATTTTTCCTGCCAGAATTAAATCTAATAGCGGCTGCATAAATTTTTGCGTATGTGTTTGGCCCATTTTAAAAGTAAGACCTTTTCCGAAGGCGGCGCCAAACGGCACTTTATCAAGAAAGCCTCCATAAACGCCGGGAATGGAAACCGTCCCACCTTTTTTGCAGGCTTGAATGGCCTGACGAAGAGCATTCGGCCGGTCACTGGCAAGACCGACTGCGGCTTTTACACGATCCATGTTAGCGGCGAAGGAATGACCATGAGCTTCCATTCCCACGGCATCAATACACGCATCCGGCCCTCTGCCACCGGTTAAGAATTTTAATTCATCAATGACATCGTCCACTTCATCAAAATTAATTGTTTCAGCGCCGGCAACGGCAGCCATCCGCAAACGGGCTTCATAGTGATCAAGCACAATCACACGTTCTGCACCTTTTAAAAAAGCGCATCTCACCGCCATTTGGGAAACCGGACCCGCCCCCCAAATAGCAACGGTGTCTCCACGTTTTATGTTACAGTTTTCTGCAGCCATATAACCTGTCGGCAAAATATCACTTAAAAAAAGAACCTTATCGTCTTCTATTCCTTTTGGAACCACCAGAGAGTTTGTGTCTGCGTAAGGTACGCGAATATATTCGGCCTGTCCGCCCGCGTATCCGCCGAACATATGAGAGTAACCGAACGCTGCAGCACCTGCGTGCCCGTAAAGTTTTTCGGCCATGATCGCATTGGGATTTGAATTATCACAAGCTGCATATTCTTCTTCGCGACAGTGATGGCATTTACCGCAACCGATATCAAACGGAATAACTATTCGGTCCCCGACTTTTAATTTACGCACGCCGATTCCAATTTCAACGACTTCGCCCATTGTTTCGTGGCCAAGAATATCGCCTTTTTCCATGGTGGGAATATAGCCGTCGTATAAATGCAGATCTGATCCGCAAATCGCGGCAGAAGTTACTTTGATAATGGCATCTTGCGGATTCAGTATAGTCGGGTCAGGTACGTTTCTGATTTGAACACTGTACTTGCCTTCCCAGCAAAGCGCTTTCATATTTTCTCCTCACTAATGTTTAACTTCGGGAATCACTTCGCGCCCGGTAGACTGGCCTTCTATCGTCGGAATTTCACCGGTTTCAAGAAATGCCTTCAGACGTCGTAAATTAATTTGCATGAGTGTGTCGCCATCTTCACCCGTAAACTTCGTAATGAAATCCGTCACTTTTCCGCCTGGGGCGCTGTAATTCATAATTAAGCTGACCACGCAGCCTTTTCCTTGCGGAGCGGGGCTGAACCAAACGCTTCCATCTGTATCGACTTCAGATCCGGGCAAACTCTTCCACGAAATCATTTCGTTTTTTCTTTCAGCAGTAATTTCTGCATCCCAAGATGCCTTTACTCCGTTTTTTAATTCCATTACCCAATGGGTTAACGTTGGACTTAATACTTCAATCTCTTTTAAATCTTTCATAAAGAAAGAAAGATTCTGAAAGCTTCGCCAAAAAGTAAAAACTTCTTCAACCGGCTTGGCGATCGTGATCGCAAAACGGCTGACGTCATCAGTGTGATACGTGCGGCCATAAGGAAACGGCCTTTTATTCTTAGCATGAACAGCATTTTGCTGATTTAAATTCCGGTATTGAGAAGGCATTTGCATCTCCTGAAATAAATAAAATGGGATTCCCCGGAAGGATTCCATGCAATTTCAGGCCCGCATTCTTATTTAATAACCTGGCGTGAGTTCAAATTAAACCCTTGGCCTTCCGCCAAAATATGAAGGCGAATGTCATGCATGGACATTGTGTTTTCTGCCGCCGCTTCCGAAACATTTGTGGTTGTAACGTAGCGTCCATCAATAACATAGACGGCATTAGTGCCGAGAACCTTAAATGAACTGTCTTTAATTATTATGGATGTGTCTTCGTCAATTCCGACTCCAATGACGCCCGGGTTAAGTGCCACTGCTCCTAGTAGCCGGCCAATTCTTCCGCGCTGGGCAAAGTGCTGATCAACAATGATATTGTCAACAAATCCAAGCCCGGGAGCCATCATCCAGTTTCCGACTTTGTGCGACTCTCCGTTTTCGCCACCGACGAGCATAATTTTTCCCATAATTGCCGCGCCGGCGGAAGTGCCGGCAATGATGCCACCCTTTTTATAAATTTCTGTGATTTTATTCATAATCGGCGTTCCGCCGATCTTTGAAGTAATTTTAACTTGGTCTCCACCTGTAAAAAAAACACATTTTGCTTTATCTAAAATGGATAACTTTTTGCTGCTGAGGGCATCTTCATGTGAATCAATCGTAAGATGCTCGATATTCTTTACTCCTAGATCATGAAACAATTTACGATACTCTTGCCAAACCTCGTCCGGTAACTGACTGGCGATCGAAGCCAAGATTAGCTTCGAATTTCTGACATGCCGGGCGATCTCTCTTAATATTTTTTTTTCGCCTTGCTTATCTTCGCGTCCGCCGATCACGATAAGTGTTCCTTTACGAGCTTTCTTTATTTTGATTTTACTCGCCTTTTTCTTTTTATTAAGACCTTTAACTAACGGCAGTTTTTTTGAGGAATGGTTTGATCTAAGCGCGTAATCCATAGCAGTCTATCCTTCTTCTCATTGTGTAAGCCTGGTCTTCATACAGCATCTTATAATTCTTCATAAAAAATTTCCCGTTAGCCATAACGTCT
>JANWIU010000149.1 GCA_025449725.1 Pseudobdellovibrio sp. | reverse complement strand
CTTTTGTTACAAACAGGACCTGGAACCTAATTCAGGTTCTTTGACTGTGAAAGGGCCAAGGTGTTTTTTCGGTTCAATGAACATTCCACCACGTCAACGCCAGCGCTGATGTAGCTGTCACCTGCGTTTCGCGGCTTTAATGATTTCACACATGGAGCGTAATCAAATTCTTTGACCAGTTCACTTGATCGTAATGACGGGAAGATCTTGTTGGCGCGTGAAATCGGGTTAACGTAAAGATCTTCCTCGCGCATTTCATCTGCCTCTCTGGCCAGTTCAACATTAGGTTTTAACCCAACGCCTTGTGTGCTGTTGCGGCTCGGTAAAAGATAACGGCCCTGAGTTTTAAACAAGCTGATTTCCGGATTCTGCAGCCACACTTCAGGTTCCTGGAAGGAGCCTTTACCGAATGTTCTCCGGCCAACAATAATGGCGCGATTGTAATCTTTTAAAGCGCCAGCCAGTGTTTCAGATGCGCTGGCGGATCTGCTGTTAACCAAAACCGTCATTGGCCCTTTAAAAAGCATTTCATCTGAAGTTAAGACCACTTCATTCAGTCGTGAATCAAGGTATTCAGCATAGTAAGCTTTTTTATCTTTTCCTAAGAAAAGCCCGGCAATACAAGCCATCTCATTAAGATGCCCGCCCGGATTGTCTCGCAAATCCAAAACTAAAGCTTCCGGTTCATTCGCTTTCAATACTGTGGCCAGTTCAGCGCAGGCGCCTTTAGTAAATTTTGAAAGCGTCAGCAACCCGACTTTTTTACCGTCTTTCAAATTGTTGTACTGAACATGACTGATCAGGCGGTAAGTTCGGTTCAAAGAAATGCTTTGAACCTGAGCGTTTCTTAAAATTTCAAATTCAAAGGTTTTGGTTTTCTCATTTTTTAAAATCTTACTTACAGCTGAATACGCAAATGATGAAACATCTTTGCCATTAATTTTCAACAACTGATCACCGACTTTTAATCCCGAAATATCCGCGTCTGAATTTTTAGCCACTCTTTGGATAACAAGCGCGCCGTTTTTTCTTTCATAAGAAACGCCGACGAAATATTTTGATCTTTCAATTTTATTAGAAACCTGATTGTAATAATTCGAAGGAAGAATATACGTGTGGGCATCCAGGTAAATCGATAAAAACGAATTGATCAATTGCCCGGCCAACATCGAAACTTTGGCGGCACTCGCCTGACTGAACATAACCTTTAGACTCTCATCGAAGTCCGGCTTGGTTTGATGATACCGGTAATGCTCAAGTAATTGCGCTTCAGACATTTCATCAAGCAGTTGCGAATCCGCAGCTGCGGGCTCCAGTTTGCCGGTAACAGGAGACAACTTAAGATCCACGCTTCTTGCGCCTTGAACGATAGCGCTGACACAGGCTTTGTAATACGTTGAATCGTAAATGGTATTTTTTTGGCCGCCGCATTTTTCATTGGAAACAAAAGCTTCCACATCTGCGAACCCAATTCCCGTTTCAGCCCAATAGTTTTCCAGTTTTTTTGTGTTCTCCGCCTTCGAGTTAAGGCTAAACAGAGTTTCGGCAGAAAGTCCCCCGACACCCGCCAAAACCATCCCCAAAATGAACCCCATGGCCGAAGCCAAAAGTGACTTTAAAAGTTTCACTTTTCTCCCGTAAAAGCCGTCTTCGCGATAAACGGCTTCAATAGGTCTGAAAGGAGCAATCTAAATGCCTATTTTCTTAAACTTCCAGCTCTTCCTTAACTGCACATTTAATGGATTTAAGGGTTTCCCAGAGTAGAAATTTCATCAATGAGCAAAAGGTTTTCAGCCGTCTGTAACAATGTGCTTGCGAACATCACGAGTCATAAAACATACTGTCCGCATGATTATCGTTACAGGAGCTAATGGATTTATCGGGAGCGCAATGGTTTGGGAGCTAAACCAGGCCGGCATTACAGATATCATCTGCGTAGACTCCGTTTCGTTAGAAAAACGCAACCTTTTGAAAAAAGTACAATACTCTCAATTCTTCGAAGCCGGAGAGCTGTGGAGTTATTTAATGAGCGATGAGGCCAAAAAGAAGGTCTCATGGGTTATTCATATGGGGGCCTGTTCTTCAACGACCGAAACCGACTGGAGCTTCCTGTACTCCAACAACTTTCAGTACACGCAACGCCTTTTTGAGTGGTGCACTCAGTACCGAAAAAGCATTATTTACGCCAGCAGTGCCGCCACTTATGGCGCCGGTGAAAACGGTTTCAACGACAGTTTTGATCCTGAAAAACTAAAGCCTCTGAATCTTTATGGCGAATCAAAAGTGATTATGGACCGCTGGGCTTTAAAGCAAAGCATGTTTCCAGAGAACTGGTACGGCGTAAAATTCTTTAATGTCTTCGGTCCTAATGAATACGAAAAAGGATCAATGGCGTCAGTTGCGTTCAAAGCGTTTCATCAAATTGCAGCGACTTCTGAACTGGGGTTATTTAAATCTTACAACGCTCAATACGCCGATGGCGAACAGTTGCGCGATTTCATTTACGTAAAAGATGTTACCCGTTGGATGAAAGAGCTCATGGATAAAAAACCAGAGAGCGGCATCTACAACATGGGTTTCGGAAAAGCCCGCAGCTGGCTGGATATGGCGAAAGCTCTTTTTGAAGCCATGAAAAAACCGCTGAGTTTAAAATGGCTTGAAATGCCTGATAACATTAAAGGGCAATATCAATATTTCACAGAAGCCGATATGACAAAATGGCGTAACGCCGGCCTAAGCGAGCCGCAATGGCCGTTAGAAAAAGCGATCAATGATTACGTTACAAATTATCTTAGTCAGCAGGATCCCTGGTTGTAATGGACTTCATTCCGCTGCACTTAAAAAAATACATAGTTAACCAAGATTATTCTAAATACACTCCTCTTGATCACGCGTGCTGGAGATACATTTTACGACAGCTAAAAAAATTCTTAAGTAACCACGCTCATCAAAGTTACTTATCCGGTCTTGAAAAAACCGGGCTAGATATTGAAACGGTTCCTAATATTTCAGACATCAGCGCTCACCTTGAGAACTTCGGCTGGCGCGCGCTTCCTGTAAGCGGGTTTATTCCGCCTGCAGCTTTTATGGAGCTGCAGTCTTTAAGCGTTCTTCCGATTGCTTCAGACATGCGCTCTATCGATCACCTGATGTACACTCCGGCGCCGGACATCGTTCACGACGCGGCCGGGCACGCGCCTTTTTGAATAGATCCTGAATATACAGAGTATTTGAAGCAGTACGCACAAATCGCCAAAAAAGCGATTATCAGCAAAGAAGACTACAACCAATACGAAGCCATTCGCGAACTTTCTGACATCAAGGAAAATCCGTCTTCAACCGCAGAAGAAATCGCCGCGGCAGAAGAAAAACTGAATCAAGTTTCTGCAGCTATTTCCTATGCTTCAGAAGGATCGAAACTTTCCCGCATGAACTGGTGGACAGCTGAATACGGCTTGGTAGGCGATATAAATAACCCTAAAATATACGGTGCAGGATTATTGTCTTCAGTCGGGGAATCCAAATGGTGCCTTTCAGAACGCGTAAAAAAAATTCCGCTTACTTTGGATTGCATAGAACAGTCTTACGACATCACCGAACCACAGCCACAGTTGTTTGTCGCAAATAGCTTCAAGCACCTTTCGGATGTGTTGGAGGAGCTTTCTGAAACCATGGCCTACAAAACCGGCGGAATCGACGGGCTGACCAAAGCCATAAAGGCCGAAAGCATTAACACGGTGGAATTTGAAAATAGTCTTCAGGTTTCCGGAGCCTTGAAAAAGTTTTTTACCGAAGGCAAGAAAGTTTCTTACCTTCAGTTTGAAGGCCCAACTCAGATCAGTTACAACAATAAACAGATCGAAGGCCACAGTAAGGACTACCACTCTTCCGGATACGGCACACCGGTCGGCCCCATTAAGAATTTTAATTTAGAAAACCTAAAACTCGGAAGCACCACAGAGCTTCATTACGAATCCGGCGTCAAAGTTACCGGCATTTTAAAAACTGTTCTTCGTCCGGGTAAAGACGCCGTAGTGCTGACTTTCGAAAACGCCACCTGCGACTATAAAGGTAAAATTTTATTTCAGCCCGAGTGGGGCAACTACGACGTTGTCCTTGCAAATAACATCGTATCTGTCTTTGGCGGCCCCGCTGACCGCGGAGCTTACGGCGCGGTAGACGATTTTGTCGCCTCTCGTGTTCCAACACCGAAGTATTCTGAAAAACAGTTGAAGCTGTTTAAAAACTACCAAGCCGTTCGCGACTTAAGAACGTCCGGCACATACAGCACAGAGGCTGTGACAAAACTATTTAATGAATTCAAAAATGAAGTTCCTAACGAATGGCTTCTTTTTTTAGAGCTTCTCGAAATGACAGTCAAAAAAGATTTATCTCCTGACCTGATTAAGAATTTGGATGCCCATTTACAATCACTCACAAATCAAAGTGAAAGCGTGGCCATCAATATCACAGCCGGCTTGAAGCTTGCTTACGAAAAATTCTGATGAGACCGCTGGATTTAAGAGTCGTATTAGTCAGATCTCTTTATGAACGCAATGTGGGCGCCACGTCCCGTGCCATGGCCAACATGGGTTTTACAAAAGTAATTTTGTTAGATCCTAAGTGTGAATTCACTATCGAATCAAACAAAGCGGCAGCGTCCGGCCAACAAGCATTGGCAGAAAAAATAGTTTACAAAAGTTGGGATGAGTTTTACCGGCATGAGCCCCGCGGAATTCAGATTGCAACTACTGCACGCGACGGCCGCGGTCGCCAAACAGAAGATCTGGAAAGCACTCTTGTAACTTTAAAAGAATCTCATCCGGAAGCTTCAAAAAAAACTGACACGCCACTGGTTTTTCACGTGCTTTTCGGGCCGGAAGATCACGGGCTAGAAGGTGACGACTTAAAATACGCTAACTACTGCTGCTGCCTTCCCACGTACGGAGAAAACCCAAGTCTGAATTTGGCGCAAGCGTCACTTCTGACATTATTTATTTTCCGCCGCGTCTTCGGTGGCCAACGAACCCAATTGGACGGCCAACAAAAAGCAAGAGCAGCGCAAAAGAAACCGTTGATCTTCCCTGACGAATCTCTGAAAGCCTGGCTACTTGAAATGAACATGGATCTCAGCAAGCGCCGAATCAACGTCTTCACTGTTTTACGAAGAATGCTTTTGCAAAATGCGCCGTCAGAAAAAGAATTCCGCATGCTAGAAATCGTCTTGCAGCAAAGTACTCGCCGAATGCGCGAAGGCCGTAACAGTCGAAAAGGCTCATTTTTAATTAAGAATATGCAGTGCCCGCTGAAACTTTCATTGTTCGGCAAGGTCCGAAGTGCTTTCGCAAACTCTCTTGGTTTGAGTACAACAATTGTACTGAGATACAGAGGGAAGTTAATATCGCGATTTACGTGTCAAAGCCAGCCAAAGCCGTAGCCCATGGCAAGCCTAATCGAAAGCCAAAACATCGGTCATAACTTTTTATTGAAGAAATTAGTTAAGCGGAAACCATGTCCTGAAGTTCATGAAGTTTTTTAATCTTCTGATCCAGGTCCATTACTTCTTCGGAAATCTTTTCACCTTCGTGGCTTAGAAAATCTATTTCTTTTACCAATCCGGTAGAGTCAGAACCGACTAAGCGTAAGTTTTCAATAACGTTATTTACCTGGTCGATCTTAATTTTAATTTTTTCGATCGACTGGTTCATCTTTTTGCGTTTTGAACTCAGCTCTTTTTTTATGATTTTAATCTCGTCCAAAGTTAATTCGGCAGATTTCATCTTCTCTACTAGTTTTTGTTTCTCAGTTTGTTGGTGAGGGTCTTCATTAAGAAAACTATGCAATAATAAGGACCACTCTTCGCGCAGCCCCTTCGGGCCTTTTGTTGTATTCATAGGTTTAGCCAGTATATCATGGCCGGAAGGAATTCTAAGGACCACAGCAAGGCCCCAAATGTTGAGCCGCATTAAGCTCAAGAAACCATTAAGAAAATTGTCTATATTAATTTTTCTCTGGACTAAGGCCCAGATTTTTTAGGTGCTTAAGCCTTACGTTTACCAGGCTTCATTAACTGCTGACGCAAATCTTTGAACTTAAAGGTCTCTAAATCAGTCGTAGGCGCGTTCTCATCGATTTTCACAGGTTCATCCATGCGGCCAGAATGTTCAGGTTTCTCTTTTCGCCCTTTAAACTTCTGTTCAATGACCACAGGAACTTGTGACACTTCTTCAACTTCTTCTTGCGAACCGTCATCCATATCTGCAGATGGCGGAACAACATTCCCGGCTTCCAAACTGATCCCGGCGTCCAATACGGAGTCGACTATCATTTCCTGAGGTTCATTTCTCTCGTGATACTCGTTCTTCACAACTTTTGGAGACGCAAATGCTTTTAGTTTTTCAAAAGGTTTAGCTTCAGGTTCAGGTGGTGGTGCCACTTTCTGAACGCGTTCTTTTGGCTCAGCTGCTTCCATATAAGATGGCTGAGGCACTTCTTCTTTTACTTCAACTTTAGGTGCCTTGACGTTCCCATAAGGAAATCCGGTTTTACCACTGAAGATTTTAAAATTACTGCGGTCATTTAAATTCAGATAACCACGCAAGTAAGCTTGAAAGTGATCATCTGTCGCTTTTTCTCTGATTAAAATCATGCCGTCAATAATAAGGTTACGGATTTCCTGATCTTCTTCGGCAGCTTTATTTGCAGAATCAGATAACGGAAAAAACAATACTGAAGAAACAGCAAGGCCCCAGAAAGCAGCAACTACTGCCATCGCAGCATCATGACCCACTGAAGATTGTGTGCTGGCTTCGAAAGTCCAAAGTAAAGAGGCACCTTTTACAAATGCGGCCATTAACCCCAATGCAATAGGATATTTTACTAAAGATCGCAGAACCAAAGCATCATCTACATAACGCTTCTTAAAAAATTCGGATCTGTTAATCAAAATTTCTTCGAAGGCTTTATTGTCGATATTTTTATTTAATAAAAACAATACAGCTTCTCTTAAAAAAGGATGGCTCTCTTCGTTAGTTAAATAATTTTGATTAATTAAAAATGAATTACGGGCACCTGCAATGTCTTGAGAGATCTGCAGGTAGTTCTTTTTCTTTTTAAAGATAAGTCCCCATGTTAAGTAATCAATCGTTCTCAACAAGGTTGCGTAAGGATAAGCGATAAGTCCGATAGCTATCGTTCCGCCAAGGACAATCAACAGTGTGCTGCCATCAAAAAATATTCCCGGAGCTTTCGCATTTGAGAATACTGCAAGATTAAAAATAGCTGCAATCGCTGCAAATCCTATAAGTGATGACTTATTCATAAACAGCTTATCGGACCGCTAAATGCCTGAATTGAGGAAGCTAGACCAAATAAAATGACAATTCGTTTGAGTGTTTCAATTCAATACGCAGATTTACTTCTTAGCCCAGGACTTCCAGTAATCAGCGACCTCGACGTTTGTAAAGTTTGAATCAACATGAAGCGGCTTGTAGGAATCCACCATGACGGCCACTTCGTCAGTGAATGTTTTTGTTCCCTGTGCTGCAAAGGCCTTTGGGTGTGGCCCGTGCGGAAACCCGGCTGGGTGTAGCGTCATCATATTTGAATGTAAATTATCACGGCTAAAGAAGTTACCGGCGTGGTAAAATAAAACTTCATCATAATCGATGTTCTGATGATAAAACGGAACTTTTAAGGCATCTTCATCGGTTTCAATTAAGCGTGGTAAGAATGTACAAACTACAAAATTGTTCGCAACAAATGTTGTGTGCGCCGACGGCGGCAAGTGAACCCGATGAGACATCATGGGCATCATATCATCAATGTGTAAGGTAAACGGATAAAGATCACCTTTCCATGCCACCGTATCATAAACGCAAGAGTCGTAACTGAACTGAGTCATTGTTTCGAGCTTCTTTACAAAAATTTCTTTCGAGCAGATCTTATGTGTTTTTTTAAACTGATGAAGTTCGTCTAAATTAGGTTTGCCAAAACTTTGCGGATCGTAAAAGGCGTTTCGGCCTACCATTCCACGGTCCGGCTCTTTATAAAGGCTGTTCAAAGATTCGATGATAATAAATTGCGTGTTGTCGTTAAAAACAAAAGTATGATGCAGTGATTTCGGAATATTGATGTAAGAACCACGCTTGAAATGCAGCAGGCCGTACTCTGTTAAAACAACACCCGAACCGGTATGGCAAAATAACAATAAATCGCCATCGGCATCACGAAATGATGTTAATAAATTTTCGTCCTGACTGACATCGGTTACTTCGTTCCAGCTGGAATAAATCGCCACTTCAGAATTATAAAATAACCGGTGCCACTGCCCCGCTTGGTATTTCATTTCAACTAAATCGTAAAGACGCGGTTTTAAAGGGCCTTCAATGTTGGTCCATTTTGTTGAAGCTTCAGGTTTTAGCAGGTGTGAAACAGGCCCGAAGAATCCTTTGCGGCCCTGCTCTTCTTCATAAAGGCCCGATGGAATTCCCTTGTGGCCTTGTGTGTGTGGCTTTCCTTGAGAATATTGATACATGGCGGACCCCTTTCAAACTTATAAATAACCGCGGGCTTTTTGGTCCGCTTCAATCGCATCAAACAACGCCTGGAAGTTTCCTTCGCCGAAACCCTGATGGCCCTTGCGCTGAATCACTTCGTAAAAAATCGGGCCAATTACATTTTTAGAAAAGATTTGCAGCAGATACCCTGATTGGTCACCGTCAACCAAAATGGCATTACGTTGAAGGCGTTCAATGTCTTCATTTACCAGCGGTAACCGCGACTTCAACTGTTTGTAATACGTATCCGGAGGTGGTTGTAAGAATTCAATTTTGTTTTCTTTTAATTTTTCAAGCGTCGGCACAATTTCATTGGTAACTAAAGCAATATGCTGAATGCCGGAACCTTTGTATTCATCTAAGTATTCCTGAATTTGCGATTTGCCGTCGCTGGGTTCGTTGATTGGTACAGAAAATCTTCCGCAAGGTGACTTCATTACTTTTGAAATCAGGCCGGTCGTTTTGCCTTTAATATCGAAGTAGCGCACTTCTGCAAATCCAAAAACCTTTTGGTAAAAATCACACCACTTCTGCATTTCACCCACCGGCACGTTGTTCGTGAAATGATCGATGTAACGAAGACCTAAACCTTCCGG
>JANWIU010000148.1 GCA_025449725.1 Pseudobdellovibrio sp. | reverse complement strand
CAACAGTACCCGCGTAACATTGACAGCGGACTGGGGCGAAATCTGCAGTAAAATGGGAGCCTCGCTGTCATCCAGTTGTGTGGGCTCAACAATATTTGCAACCCGCAATTTGAAGGTGGGCGGGGATTCCGACGGAAATAACGATATCGAAGACACCGAGAAAAAAACATTCTCACTGAGGCTGCACTACATCTCACCAAGCGACACGGTCACTCAAAGTTATTGTTCATCGGCGTCGGGTTCCGGAATGTGCAACCTGGCTTTTATTCCGGGTGATCAAAAAGTATTTATTGATTCCGCAATTTACGCCGGCCCTGATCCTTTAAGTGGATCTTTCGACTGGGAATCAATTGCGATTTTCCCGATTCCGAGTAATTCGGTTGATGGTACAAAGTTTACGGGCTTCGTTCCTAATCTGGCTACGCCCATCTTTAGAAATTTTGATTCGTCAGATGGTACGATTCCTGATTCGTCAGTCACCGGCGGATTAGAGAATGAACAAACTTATTGTTTGGTTTACGGTACTAAGAATCAGGCGCAGAATATTTATCGTTATGTGACCGATGCAGCCGCTGCCGCCACGGCCTGTGTTACTCCTTCACAAGTTGTAGGTCTTCTTGAAGACAAATCATGTTTTATTTCAACGGCTGCCTTTGGTTCGGAATTAGCTCCTGAAGTAAAAACATTTCGGGCGTTCCGGAATAAATATTTGCTGACTAATTTGCCGGGAAAGCTTTTTGTAAAAGCCTATTATAAACTAAGCCCGCCGTTGGCAAATGTGATTTCAAAAAATGAAACATTAAGAGCAGTGGCGAGAGGACTTCTTTATCCTTTTCTGTTTTACGCTAGCCTTTCACTTAGTCAGGGCATTTTGCTGGCGACTCTGCTTTTTGCATTCTCATTGCTGATGACCACAATTTTAATCAGACATATGAAGCACAGAAAATCGTTAGTGGTTATTTTCATTTTATTATTGGCGACTTCGGTAAAGGCCGGGATCACTCCTGATACCAAAGAAATTCAGCATGTTGGAGCGAAGGAAGGCTTAGTGCGAATTACGAAGGATGGCACTTACGTTTACAATACGGAACGACCGCTTAAGAGTGAATCCAGCAAAATTACTTTTGGTATGGCAGATCAGCCGTCGATAGAACTGACGGTAGATACCCGCGATAACGGCACACAAGTATATCAATTTGAAGATTTGTATGATCAGTCATCGGGGTTGATAGTCGGGTATGATTACGAAAATTTTCACTGGATTGATAAAGGAAAGTTGGGCTACCAGATAGGCGCCTCGCTGATGTTTGCAAATGGGCACGGAGTTCTTGTTTCAAGCGGTGCGCCCTCTGCAGAAAGCTTTACATTTATTACTATGCCGGTTAACGCCGGAGCGGTTTACCGTTTTGAGTATCAGGATAAACAATGGGTCGCGCCTTATGTGTCGGGCGGCGGCACTGTGCTGGCGCTTCTTGAGAAACGTGATGATGTGGCGAAGCCGAACATTGCAACCGGATTTGGATTCTACGGATCTGGCGGAGTGCTTTTAAATGCTTCTATGATCGATTCTGAATCCGGATTTCAATTGGAAAGTGAATACGGCATTTCTAATTTATGGTTAGCAATCGAGTTTCGTCTGACAGAAGTAAACTCTGAAGCCTTTAGCTTTTCCAATAAGTATGTAAATGCTGGCCTTTCTTTCGACTTCTGATATAACGAATCAAAATGCCTCGGATTAAATTCACACTATCATATGACGGCACCGACTTTTGCGGGTGGCAACGGCAAACACAGGCGCCGAAGCCCAGCGTTTGTGAAACCGTACAGAAGGCACTAGAAAAAGTTTTTGATGAAGAGATCTCGCTTTTTGCATCAGGTAGAACGGATGCCGGTGTTCATGCGCTTAATCAGGTTTGTCATTTCGATACCAGCCGTAATCCTGAAAGACTTAAAAATTTTAATTTAAGTTTGGCGCTTCGCCATTCACTTCCCCATTCAATCGTTATCAAAAAAGCATGGCTGGCGCCCGATGATTTTCATTCGACACTGTCGCCGGAAGGAAAGACTTACAGGTTCCTGATTCACAATGCGAACGAGCCCAGTGTGTTCTTAAAACGTTTAACCCAATGGGAACGGCGCCCATTGGATCTGGTTTATTTAAACGAGTGCTCCCGTTACCTCATCGGGGAGCAGGATTTCAAAAGTTTTCAGTCCGTAGGATCGACCGTAACAAACACGGTTCGGGTTATATCTAAGGCTGAATGGGCCTGGCGGCGCCCTGGGATTGCCCAATTTACAATCACTGGTTCTGGGTTTTTAAAGCAAATGGTGCGAAATATCGTGGGTACGCAGCTTTTATTACTCCGTAAGGGCCATGAACCAGCCAAAATGAAGGACATTATTTTGGCGCAGGACCGTAAAGCGGCCGGCCCTCCCTCTGAGCCACAGGGGCTGTATTTAATGCGAGTTTACTATCCTCTAGACCTTGACAACAGGTGCCGCGAACTTTAAAACACTCATTCACATATTTTTATGAGGGCGTATTTTTGTGCCCTTGGCGTCCCTCGGGGATGGTCCTGACGGATGTGAATTTGGAGTGATTATGAAGACTTGGAATGGAAAAAGTGAAGAAGCAGACCGTAAGTGGTACATCGTTGACGCTGCAGGGATGCCTGTTGGTCGTTTAGCGACTCACGTAGCGAATATTTTGCGTGGAAAAAATTTACCGACTTTCACACCGAATGCAGACATGGGTGGTTTTGTTGTAGTGATCAACTCTGACAAACTGACTTTGTCCGGTAATAAAATGATCGACAAAAAATATTACAGACACTCGCGTTTTTTCGGATCTTTAAAAGAAAAATCAGCAGAACAAATTAAAGCTACTGATTCTGAATTCATTATTTCAGAAGCGGTTCGCGGAATGTTGCCTGTAAATAAATTATCAAAATCTTTAATCAATAAGCTTAAAGTTTACAAAGGCCCTGAGCACCCACACGCTGCTCAAAAACCTGAAGCTTTCGTAATCAAGAAATAATAGAGGATTATTAAATGGCAGCAGCAGAAAAAATGTATTATGCGACCGGAAGAAGAAAAACGAGCTCAGCTCGCGTTTACATGAAGCCGGGTAAAGGAACTGTTTCAATCAACGGGAAAAAATCTGATGATTATTTAACTCGTTTGCAATCACGTATGGTGATCATGCAACCTCTTGATGCAGTTAATATGATTGGAAAATTTGATCTTAAAGTAATGGTTACTGGTGGTGGTGAATCTGGCCAAGCTGGAGCTATTCGTCACGGTTTAACTCGTGCTTTGATCGCATTCAGCCCGGAATTAAAAGACGTGTTGAAAAAAGCCGGATTCGTTACGCGTGACCCTCGTATGGTTGAGCGTAAAAAATACGGTAAACAGGGCGCTCGTAGAAGCGGTCAGTACTCTAAACGTTAATCGTTGGATTACATTTATCGACTCAAAAAAGGGAAACGAAAGTTTCCCTTTTTTTATGGATTGAACGTTAAGAAATGTTAGGTCTTTAACTCTAATGTTGCGAAGTTTAGAGACTTTACCCATCGAATTTTTAGCCAAATGCTCCTTATACTCCTAGAGATTGCTATAAATACCCAATTATTAAGTG
Organism: Pseudobdellovibrio sp.; assembly: GCA_025449725.1. Classification (GTDB taxonomy): domain Bacteria; phylum Bdellovibrionota; class Bdellovibrionia; order Bdellovibrionales; family Bdellovibrionaceae; genus Pseudobdellovibrio. The sequence goes on along the minus strand of JANWIU010000148.1, from coordinate 4,882 downwards.
ATCGTTAAATCTTGTTAAAATACTGTTAAAAAAATTGATAATTTATTAATAAATGATATTGTATTTCTAAACTTCATAGACTTTAGGAGGTAACTCCTGAGCTAGAAGTTAAAAAACGGTAAAGAAGAACGTAAAAGAAGGAGTTTTTATGCAGCAACAAGACGGGAATAAATTAGCTCAGTTTCTAAAAGAAAAGCGAACTCTTTCAGGCCTTTCTCAAAAGGACGTGGCTACAAGACTTGGATACAGCACTTCACAGTTTATTTCAAATTGGGAGCGCGGAGTTTCACAACCTCCGATCAACACGCTTCGAACTTTAGCAACAATGTATAAGATAAGCGCTGAAGAGATGTTTAATGTTTTGTTAGAAGAGACCATTGTTCAAGTAGAGGCAGACCTGAAACGCAAATTCTACGCGACTGAGACTTCTGCGACGAGTGGCAGCCCGGATGCTTCCACTCCACACAAAGGTGGACTTAGTTCTGACCTGTAATAAGGTTTAGGAACGTTAAAATATATTTCGTTTATCCGGCCACATGAGTCTGTTTCAAGTTGAGACAAGACCATGTGGCCGGACCTTTTTCCCCCTCACATTTCAACGATTTCCCTTTAGGCTCTGCTGTCTCAGGTCGATAAGAAATGGATAGGACACGAGCTGCTGAGGGCTAGGGCGCGGAAGCGACCGGCCTGAAAGAAGCGAGTGCCAGAGGATGCTGCAAATGTCGGAAGTCAAAGTTGTTAAAAAAGGTCAGTTTCTTTTTAAGGCCGGTGATAAAATTCAGACGGTCTATGTTATTCAATCCGGTCAGGTCAATATCTGCCTTCAAAAAAATAGTAAAATTTTGGATGTGATGACAGTTGGTAATGGTTACGTGTTTGCGGATACGACTGTACTTGGCACGAATGTATACTTATATTCAGGTCTTGCGATGCAAGAGTTGAAAGTTACAGAAATTCCGCTCGACATTTTTAAGGCTCAGTACGACAGCCTGAACCCTACGTACAAAACTTTTATCAAAACCATGGCTGAAAAGCTTAAATGGGCTGTTAACGAAGTTAAAAATTCCAAACAAGAAAGATCAGCAGTTCCTTGCGCTGAAGAATCAATTCCTCGCGCCTTTGGTTCGATCTTTCACGTTTTAAATCACAAAGGAATTAAAGATAACGGAAAAGCAAAAGTCGATTGGCTGACTTTAAAAAATTACTCGCAAAGAATTTTTGGAGAGTCGCCAAAACGTATCGAACAGGTGACTCAGATTTTGGTAAAGTTGAAGCTTGGAGAATACATTCTAGGCCGTGACCCGAACAATGCAGATCCGGAAGCACCGGAAACGGAAATTCAGGGCTTTGAAGCTTTTGACTTAGCGGGCCTGGAAGCCTTTTTTGAATTCTATCAATACTATTACTATAAGGGCGGCAAGTCTGAATTACTGAAATTCGACGACGCTAACTTCAATACCTTAAAGATTCTATTGTTGGCTTATACCGATGTTGTGCCGGATAAATTCGGTACGGCTACTCACGATTTTAATCAGGTTGTCGACGTGTTTAAAGAATACGGCGTTCAACTGGGTAACGGTCACTTCACAGCGCTGGAAGCAAAAGGTCTGTTCTGCAAAAGAAAAACGGTGGATGGCAAAGTTATGCTTCAATTCGACAAAAAAGAATTTGAAGTTCAAATTAATATGTGGAGCATCATCCGTGAGATCGACAAACTGAACTCAGTTGGCCTTGTTGATATGAATGATGTTGATGAGGGACCGAAGAAAAAAGTTCAGGCCATCGAAAATGGTATTGAGTGCGGTCAGTGTAAATCGATCATTATGCTTGAAAGTAAATTTTGCAACGAATGTGGTGCAAAAGTTGTTAGGCTTGCTGCAGAGAAGAAGGCTGCGTGAAGATCTATTTTGGCTTCGGCGCTATTGCGATTGTTGCCGTATTGGCATTTCAAAACTGCAATAAACGCCCTAGTTCTATTGATGAGAGCGCTGGCCAACAAGAGGCTCTGGTTAACAGAGTTGACATGTCAGTAGCCGACGTTTCTAAAATCGACTTTTATGTTCCTGATGTTCAAACCGCCGGGAAACCGGGCCACACCTATTCGTTGAAATACAATAAGACCTTAAGTATCAACATGATCACCGGTGTTATTACCGAATCAAACGACGTCAATAGTTCGACTCGCACCTATTGTTTGCCTGAAGAAATGAAAGCAGAATTGGTTGCCATTTTAGAAGCTTCGCAAGTCTGTATGTGGGGTAATACTTCCGGTTCAGGAGTGATGTGCGGTATGGCCATGCAGTTGCCATACGCTGAAGTCAGAATGGGCAATGAAATTATGGGGCTTGGCTCTGCAACTGATACTTGCGGCAATAATGCGGTAAACTTATGTGATTCTCGTGATGAAGTTCTTAAAGCATTTATCGATAAGTTAAATGCGAACTATTCAAGTTATTCCTGCAACTAAAAAAGTTGAACTCAATATGAGCTCAATGAATCATACTTCTTAATTTTATCCTGAGTTGTTTTATCTAACTGGTCAGCGATCTGTTTCGCCTTACCGGACGCTGGGGTGCGCTTAGTATGCTTCCAGACTCCTGTTTCAGTCCCTTCAAAGGCCTCGAGGTTTTGCTTTTTCTTACTGGCCACGAATTTTTCCGTCTTGCCGATAATATTTAATGACTGGAAGTCGAATTGTGAAATTTTATTCCAGAACTTTTGAATCTTTTGCTTCACCGTTAGTTTTTTAGCAGAGGTGGTGTCAGTAATGGCTGCAGTGGTTGTCGTGGCTGTGCCTGTTGTTGCTTCTACCGGAGTGGTTGTTGCCGCTGCGGTTTGAATGGCTTCAGCATTTGCAGATAAAGCGATAAGAAAAACCAAAGATACCAAAAATATTTTCTTCATATTTTTGATATCGGATATTGAAGGTTAAGAATTTAGATTTATTTGGGCCTGTACTAAAACCGTACAAGCCCAAAGTGCTATTGCAGAATTTTTTTGCTTATCAGTTCAATTGCATCTTTAAGCTTTGTTCTGTCCGGGACCGCGCCTTGCGCAAAATCCGGACGGCCGCCGCCCTTGCCACCAAGAACCTGCGCAAAGTCTTTTAATAAATCGCCGGCTTTGAACTGTGAATTCAAATCTTTACTGACAGAAATAATAACCGGATGTGACGCCTCACTTTGGCCAATAGTGACCACAATGCCGCGTTGGACTTTGTTTTTAAGCTGATCTGATATCTGTGAAAGAACTTCGCGGTCATCAATGCTTAGATCTGCGAACACCAGTTTGGCAGGGCCTGAAGCAGACTGAAAATCCTTAGATGATTTTAAAAGTTCGTCTATGTTGATCTGGTTCGATTGAATTTTTTTAATTTGTTTTTGCAAATCTTTGATTTCTTCTTTTTTCTCTTCAACCCATTGGGACATTGATTTTTCAGGCTGAATACCTGAGCTATGACGAGCCGTCAGAAGTTCTTCTGTGTTTTTCATGAAGTAGCTGATGGCTGCGCTTCCGGTGATGGCTTCAATACGGCGAACGCCGGCACTTACGCCTGACTCAGAAGTAATTTTGAACGCGCGGATTTCAGCCGTGTTGGTAACGTGAGTTCCTCCGCAAAGTTCGCAGGAAAAGTTACCCATTGTTAGGACACGCACCTGATCTCCGTACTTTTCGCCGAATAATGCCATCGCACCTTTTGAAATGGCGTCTTTATGTGCCATGGTTTCGGCTTTGACCGGTAAAGCCTTGCTGATTTCTTCGTTCACCAAGAGTTCGATTTGGCTGATTTCGGCAGTGCTTAACGGTTTGTTATGAGTAAAGTCAAAACGTGTTTTCGAGCTGTCCACTAAAGATCCGGCCTGTGACACGTGTTCGCCCAGCACTCTTCGAAGCGCTGAATGCATAAGGTGAGTCGCCGAGTGATTAGTTGTTGTCTGGCGGCGTTCGGAAGTTTCAACAGTGGCTTCGGCTGTGTCGGCCCCTCTGAGCTCTCCGCTGATAACTTCAATGTGATGAAAGAATATTTCGGCAGTCGTTGTGCAGTTGTGTACGACGGCTTCCGCGCTAGCGGTTTTGATTCTGCCATGATCGCCTACTTGGCCACCGCCTTCAGCGTAAAAAGGTGTTTTTTGCAAAATCACCAAGCCTGTTTCGCCTGCGCGAAGTGAACTGACTTCATTCTTGCCGTTTGAAATAGTTACGATAGGAGAAGTAGCTTTAAGTTCGTTGTAACCGATAAAGTGTGTGGGCACTTGTGAATACTTTTGCCCCAGCTCAATAATGTGTTTTTCATCCGCTTGTAACGCTTTACCCTTCCAGGAAGCTTTCGCTTTTTCTTTAGCAAGGCCCATGTGCTGTTCAAATGAAGTTTCATCAACTTGTAAACCTTCTTCAGCAGCCATAAGGGCTGTCAGGTCAAGAGGGAAGCCGTACGTATCGTAAAGTTTAAAAACAGTTTCGCCTGAGATTGTTTTTTGATTCTGTTTTTTTAATTTTTGAATTTCATCATGAAAAATCGCCGTGCCGTTATCCAGCGTCTGTAAAAAGCGGCTTTCTTCGTCTTTAATAGTTGAAAGAATCAAATTCTGACGCGCTTTCAGCTCAGGGTAAAATCCGCCCATGTGATTAATGAGGGCTTCACTCATGACCGGTAAGAACGAATGTTGGGTCGAGAGTTTACGTCCGTAACGAATCGCACGTCTCATGATACGGCGTAAAACGTAACCCCTGCCTTCATTTGAAGGAAGGACTCCGTCCGAGATCAAGAACGTCGCTGCGCGTGAGTGATCCGCGATTACACGCAGCGAGGCGGCACGCGATTTCACGTGTACTTCTCGTCCAGTTTCTGCGAGGAGTTCAGCTCTGTTCATACCGAGTAGTT
>JANWIU010000147.1 GCA_025449725.1 Pseudobdellovibrio sp. | reverse complement strand
GGAAAATTTAAATGACGGCGTCATGGTGTCGTTTAAATTTAAAAATTAGTCCGAGATTCCGTCCGCGTTCGTAATCTAGAACTTAAAGTCTTTTTTACCGCCAACCAGGCCGTCGTCAATTTTGCAAATTGTAGTGTCATGGCTGCTCTAATGCTGACTTTTTTACTTTTATTTTCTAATGCACACGCAGCCAATTTATCTCACGAAATATATCTAGAAATCGGCGAAGACTACCTTATTAAGCCACAAGAACTTCTTAAAATTGAAAAGGTTTGGATTGAAAACAAAAGTGTTGTGGTTGCTAACCTGAAAGACCGCGGTCTGACGATCAAATCGCTTCAGACCGGAAGCAGCTATGTAAGAATCGGGAACCAATTAAGACTATTTCGGGTTTTCCCTGCAGGTATCAGGCGGCAACATGAACTCTGGCAAACTATTGCAGCGACTAAATTTAAAGGGCTTACTGTCAACTATTGCGGCTTTCAACTTTGTGCTTACGGCCTTCTGGAAAAGCTGGAAGATTATCTTTCTATTTTAAAGTTCGCGCGAGAAAACAAGGCACCTGTGTTGATGGCAGCAGAAATTACCCCAGAGGCACAACGTGAGGTCCGAAAGCATGTGGCCGATGTGCTGCGCGAAAACGGTTTAACTCCGCAAAAATTAATTTTTTCAAAGCCCTGGCGCAGTTTCTATAAACCTTCCGCCGCATCAGATGACAAAAAGGTCCTTTCTTTTCTCGGCGTAGAAATGATCAATCAGGAGAATGTCACTCAACTGGCAGATAACGTTGAAGTGACAGTTCAGATTACAGAACTCAATAAAAGTTTTTTACAAAAGTACGGTTTAACCTGGCCTTCGCAATATCAGGCTCAGTTGGTGGATTTTAAAAATCTGCAAGGCCCGGCAGGAATCGACTTAGCGCTAAATGCGGCCGAAGCAACAGGTGAGGCCAAAATACTGGCTTCGCCAAGACTGGCGTGCCGAAGTGGCAAAGAGGCTGAGTTTTTTGCCGGAGGAGAATTCCCTGTTAAGGTTCAAAACTTGCGGTCATCGCACCTGGAATGGAAACGTTACGGAATCGGGCTAAAGTTAAAACCTCAGCTTGATCCTGTTGGCCAGTTGAATTTACAAATTGAAACTGAAATTTCGTCTGTTGATCAGTCACTCAAAGTGGATGACATGCCGGCCGTCCATTTAAGCCGTGTTTCTACTTTTTTTGATTTAATTAATAATAAAACTATCGCACTGTCAGGACTGTTAAGAAACGAAACCGGTCAGAACGCTGAAGGATTGCCTTTTTTAAAAAACCTTCCCATCTTGGGTTCGTTATTCAGCAGCCGGAATTATATTGAACACAAATCTGAAATGATCGTCTTTGTAACCGCCCGCCTTATCAATACGGAAAGCGAATGAACACCGTGAAGGATCCTTTGGAAGCATTGCTGAATAATCCTACGGTCAGCGAAATTCTTATTAATGATTATGACAAAATATACTTTGAGAGTGATGGGCAATTACAACGGCATCATGAAACATTTCAGTCTGCGCACCATTATTTACTCTATATAGAACGCTTGTGCGAAACGCTTCACCGCCCTTTAAACCGCGAACAGCCTTTTTTGGAAATGCAAATGAACAAAAGCCGCTACACTCTTGTGTTCGGAGAAATTTCGACCGGCGGCCCCTTACTAAGCATCCGAAACCAAATTGTAAACTCATTAACACTGGAAAAGTTGATGGATAACGGCTGGTGCGACAAAGCAGCGGCAGCGTACATAGAAAAATTAATTGCGCAAAAAAAGAATATTATAGTCTGCGGCGCTACCTCCACTGGAAAAACAACGGTATTGCAATCGCTACTGAACTTGGTTGAGCCCGCAGAGCGCTGCATTTTGATCGAAGATACAAAAGAATTATCAGCTCCTAATAGTGCTTCTATTAACTTATTGTCCCGCGACTACGGCAGCGGCCCCATCACACCTGTTTCGCTTCAGGATCTTATTAGAAGGGCTTTGCGTCTGCGTCCCGACAGACTGATCGTCGGAGAAGTTCGCGGACCTGAGGCCTATTCGCTGCTTCTTGCGCTATCAACAGGTCATAAAGGAAGTTTGAGTTCGATTCATGCCGCCAACGCTAAACAATCTTTGTTGCGGCTTGAAATGCTGGTACAGCTTGGCGCACCTGAATGGGACATACGTTCGATTCGAAGGTTACTGACACTTTCAACAGATGCGATCATAGCCGTTGAAAAAACTTCTGAAGGCAGAAAATTAAAAGAAATCTGCGAAGTGAAGTCACTTGAAGAAAATGGAATTATTTTAGAACGCGTACACTAACTAACCGTGTACGCTTTTATTATCTTCCAGTGCTTTTTCAGCCTGTGCGCTTAAACGAACGCCAACTTCAACTAATTGATCACGGCTTACCTGGCTTGGGCAGTCGCTCATTAAGCAACTGGCTTTAGCCGTTTTAGGAAACGCAATCACGTCGCGAATAGCATCGGTTTCAGCCAATAGCATAACCAAGCGATCCATACCCCAGGCGATACCGCCGTGAGGAGGAGTTCCGTACTTCAATGCATCCAGGAAGAACCCGAATTTTTTCTTCGTGTCTTCTTCTGTCATACCTAACAAACGGAAAATCGCCTGTTGAATTTCATTTCTGTAAATACGGATGGAACCTCCGCCCATTTCGTATCCGTTACAAACAAGGTCATATGCTTTTGCCAACATTTTTGGATAAGCTTTTTCGTTGTTTGCAATCATGTCTTCGAAAAATTCATCTGTCGGAGACGTGAAAGGATGATGGCGTGATACCCAGCGCTTGTCATCAGGTGAGTACTCCAGTAATGGGAAGTCCACAACCCACAAGAAATTATATTTAGATGTATCGATCAGTTTAAGCTCACGGCCCAAATGCAGGCGAAGCGCAGAAAGCGCCGAACAAGCCGGGTCGTAATCATCGGCAACAACAATACCGCAGTCAGCAGCTGTACAGCCTAACTTCGCGAACATCGTTTTTAATTTTTCCGGCGAAATAAATTTTGAGGCCGGTGAAGCGATCGTACCGTCCGCTTCTTGCTTCATCCATACGATCCCTTTAGCGCCGTTCTTTTTTGCGAGGTCTGTTAATTTATCAAACTGACCGCGTGAGAAGGTTCCACCGCTTTGAACGCAAATCCCGCGCACGATTCCGCCGCGCGCAAGAGCATCGTCAAATACTTTAAAACCTGAATTCATCGCCTGCTCTGACAGATCGGTGATTTCCATCCCGAAACGTGTATCCGGTTTATCGCTACCATAACGGTCCATTGCTTCGAAGTAACTCATCCGTTGAAGCTTAGGAACATCGATACCTTTTACTTCTTTCCAAATGTGACGAAGCATGCGTTCGTTCAGATCTAAGATATCTTCTACGTCGATAAACGACATTTCGATATCGATCTGAGAAAATTCAGGCTGACGGTCAGCGCGCAAATCTTCGTCGCGGAAGCAACGTGCGATTTGGAAGTAACGGTCATAACCGCCAACCATTAACAGCTGCTTTAATATTTGTGGAGACTGCGGAAGAGCATAAAAATTCCCGGGGTTCACACGCGAAGGAACAAGATAGTCCCGGGCGCCTTCCGGAGTTGATTTAAATAATATCGGAGTTTCCACTTCTAAAAAATTATTGTTCGATAAAAAGTTACGCACTAACTGCGCCACTTTATGACGAAGGATAATATTTTTTTGCAGTTGCTCCCCACGTAAATCCAAGTAGCGGTATTTTAATCGCAAAGTCTCGTTGACGTTTTGGTCGTCTAACTGAAACGGAATGGTTGCGGCCGTATTTAAAATCTCACAACGAGTGGCTTCGACTTCTACTTCACCCGTTTTAAGTTTCGGATTCTTCATGCCATCAGGACGCGCGCGAACAATACCTTCAATTGCAACTACATATTCAGATCGGAAGTCTTTTGCTGTAGCTGTGTCAGTTTTATTAGGATCCAAAACAACTTGAACCAGCCCCTCACGGTCCCGCATATCGATGAACACTAAACTTCCGTGGTCACGGCGCGTATTCACCCACCCCATTAAGACAACTTTTTGCCCCACGTTTTGGGAGTTCAAACTTCCACAATATCCAGTTCTTTTCAGCTCTTTAACGAATTTCATATATGTTCCATATTTCCCAAGCAAATTTACTAGAGGGGTAGGTTCGCAAATCCTCGGATAAGAGTCAAAACCGAACTTTTGATGACCCTCATAAGAAAACTCGATTCTTTTCCTAGACGACTCCCCTCACCCGGGACTACCATATTTGTACTATGGCAAAACTTAAATTTGATCTACCGGCGCCCTTAGATTCAGCAGAGACCTACAATAGAATAAAAAACCTTGTTAGCGGACCGAATGACTTCAAAAAATTCGACCCTAAAGTGACCTCTAGTTTCGACGACCCGAGTAAAAAATGTGTTATTAAAGGCAGCCAGTTTGACGCCGTACTCTGTGTACAGGGAAAAGACGACAAAAATAGCGTAATAGCAATTGAGGTTGAAGTGCCTATGGCACTGGCTTTGTTCAAAGGCAAAATCAAAGAAGTTCTGGAAAAAAATCTTAAAAAAATCCTATAAGCCCGTTATAGTAATGACCCATGGCTTTAAAAAAGAAAAAACCTCAACCTAAAAAAAAGGTGCATGAAGCGGTCCGTAAAGTTGAGGCCGAAATCGTTGATCACGACGAGCCCATTAATCAAGGCGAGGATGAATCCTTTGAACCTGATGAAGATGAGTCACTAGGTGAAGATCAGCGATCATCTGAGGTGGCCATTGTGCCATCGACCGGCGTGGAGCGCGGCGCTCTTACCGGCAAAGACCCGTTGTCGATGTACTTAAACGAAGTTCGTAGATATCCGCTCTTATCAAAAGAACAAGAGTTCGAAATCGCTAAAAAATATTATGAAACAAAAGATCCGGCACTGGCGCAAACTTTGGTTAAATCAAATTTACGTTTTGTAGTTAAGGTTGCGGCTGAGTACGCTAAATTTTCTTCTCGCTTAATTGATGTGATCCAGGAAGGTAACGTGGGCCTCATGCACGCGGTGAAAGAATTTAACCCCTACAAAGGAAACCGCCTTATCACATACGCTGTATGGTGGATTCGCGGGTATATTCAGGAGTATTTGATGCGCCAGTTTTCCATGGTGCGAATCGGTACAACGGCCAATCAACGAAAACTTTTCTATCAGTTACAGCGGCAAAAAGAAGAACTGGATCAAATGGCTTCGGCTGAAAATGTAGCTTTGCTGTCGCATAAACTCGGAATTCCGGAAGACGAAGTTTCTGAAATGGCTAAACGGCTTCGCTCACGCGATGTCAGCCTGGATAAACCGGCTGCCGGCAACGACGATGAGCGGGCCACACCGCTTTCTGCTTTGCTTAGAAAAGAAGACGGTAGTTTGCCGCTTGATGAACAAATGGCTTTAGATGAACAGTTGCAGCTTTTAATGGATGCGGTTGAAAAACTGAAATCCACTCTGACTGAAAAAGAAAAAATCCTCTTAGAAGAAAGAATTCTCAGCGAAGAACCGTTGACACTTCAGGAAATCGGCGACAAATACAAAATCACACGCGAAGCCGTGCGCCAAACCGAGGCGCGATTGATGAAAAAAATCAAAGACATGATGATTTCGGGTTAATGAGCCGGGCTACCTGTTTTACAAAAATTATTCGTCAATTTTACTTTGGATTTTTTCTAAAAAAAACAGACTTGCAACTGCAACCAGGAAGTAACCACCGGTACTCATTATCGCCACGGAATTACCAAGGCCTTTTGTAAGATTAAAGACCGTGGCTACAATAATCAAATGGGCAGCGCCCGCAGAAATAAGCGGATTCACTTTTAGTTCTAAAATCTGCTTTTCAAAAAATGTGATGTACAGAAGGGCGCAAGCGTAGATCAAGCCATTGACAGCATTAAGAAGAGCCTTGCCGTTAAACTCTGTGAAGATGACTTCAAAGTAATTTAACCCGATTAAACCGATTAACGAATAGGTCATAATACGTGAGTAATAAGCCCACTTTTCGGATTTTAACTGCTCCAGTCCTTTAATCGACAGCACTGCGCCGATGATCAAACTAATCGGTCTGAATTTGTCCGGCACCAGAACGTAAAATATAGTATGAATTGCGGTCAATGAGGCCAAAGACAGCAAAAGAGAAGCGGTCAATTCGTTCTTCTTTTCTTCAGAAAATCTTTTAATACAAAGATAAGAAAGGCCTAGCAGCATGGAAGTAACAGCAGTAAATGCCGGAGTCCACATTGTTTTAAAACTACTGATGTAATAAAACTCAGTTAAATAAAAAAGAAGTACGTATGGAAAGAACGAATAAGTATAGATTTTATTTAAATCTTCTTTTGATCGAACGGCCTTTAAAGTATACGCCGAAACGTAAAATACAAAGTGCCCTAAAGTAAACAGCACCAGATTCATTACATCGTTATCAACGTATTCGGAGATCGCACAGACGGCTAACGCCAAAAAGGCGCCTAAAGCAGGAAGCACAACCAAATCGTAGTAAACGGACATCATCATGAAGAAGAAAGAAACCCCTAGGTAGTAAAAGTTTACGAAACCACTGCTGCCTTCGTAAGTGATGTAAAGCGGGCTTACGTAAGCACCAATAGCGGCAATGATTTGATAAACATTCAATTCAAAGCGACGGGACATCAGCAAACAGCTGGCTGAAATCAAAAACACTGCGATCAGCGATACGTCTCTGGGAACAATTCCATAAAAACCTGCGGCGCCGTAAGCTGTTACATAAAGAATAATAGCCCCCACTATCGGAAAGTATTTAGCATACTTTTCCATGGTGTTGGTTAACACAAAACCCAGTCCAAAAAAGGCCACTCCGATTAGTGCGGCTAAAGATGTTTGAGAGGTCGGGGTAAGCCAGTTTCCGTCCATGACGAATCTTCCGCCGAAATAGATGGTAAAAATAATAAAAACACCGAAAAGCAGAACTGTGAAAGTGTCATCAGTGACCGTAATAACTTTTTGATTTCTAAAAATCGAAGTATCTACGTAATGAAGAGTCGCTTTGGGCTGATTTGAAAACGC
>JANWIU010000146.1 GCA_025449725.1 Pseudobdellovibrio sp. | reverse complement strand
TAAAGCCGGCGTTGTTGTGAAATATGGCGCTAAAGCAAAAGGTCAAAAGAAAACCAAAGACGGCTACGAAGTCACTGCAGAGATTAACGGTAAAGATGAAGTCTTTAAAGCTGACAAGATTTTAGTAACTGTTGGCCGCCGTCCGAACGGTGACCAGGCGAATTTAAAAGCAGCAGGAATCAATGTTGATCAACGCGGATTCGTTACTGTTGATGCAAAACGCAGAACCAATATTCCTCATATATTTGCCATTGGCGATATCTGTGGCCAGCCGATGTTGGCGCACAAAGCTTCGCATGAAGGTGTAATGGTGGCAGAGATCATCTCTGGAGTGAACCGCGTTTATGATGCGAAGACAGTGCCTGCCGTCGTCTTTACAGACCCTGAAATCGCAGCAGCAGGTATGACAGAAGCTGAATGCCGTGCTCAAGGTCACACTGATTTATTGATCGCAAAATTTCCATTCGCAGCTAACGGTCGCGCTGTCAGCATGAGCGAGACAGATGGTTTTGTAAAAATGATCGCTGATAAAAAGACGCATGTCCTTTTAGGCGTTCACATCGTGGGCCCTGAGGCTTCTAATCTTATTTCAGAAGCCGTACTGGCAATTGAAATGGGTGCCCGTATTGAAGATCTGGCGCTTTCAATTCACCCGCATCCGACTCTCGGTGAAACAATGATGGAAGCTGCTGAAGCAACGTTAGGCCATGCGATTCACATTATTCAAAAACCTTTAGGCGGCGCAAATAAATCAACTCATGCCTGAAACTAAAACCAATACCCCAACTGCAGCTCCTAAAATTGTAGACTGGGGATTGATCGCATACGAAGACGCCGTAACGAAGCAGCTACAGCTTGTTGAAGAAGTTGCGGCTGATGAAAATCACCCGGGCTACATTGTTTACTGCACTCACTCTCCGGTCGTTACTACCGGACGGCAAACGCAACCCGCCGATGTCTTTGCCTGGAAAGGCCCTGTAGTGGAGGTTTCCAGAGGCGGCCGCGCCACTTACCATGGCCCTTCTCAACTGGTGATTTATCCAATTTTAAATTTAAAGAAATCCCGCCATAACCGCAGCCCACAAGAAATCCGCGGCTACTTGCGCGAGTTTGAATCAGCCATTATTGAAACATTAAAAATTCACGGAATTGAATCCGTTGGCAAAACAGCCCAAAAACTTGAAGGTGCCAGTGATACAACAGATGAAACCGGCGTTTGGGTCGGACAAAAAAAACTGGCGTCACTGGGTATAGCCGTAAAAAAATGGACAACTTATCATGGCGCTGCAATTAATTTGGATTATGATCCGGAAGCATTTTTAGGACTTAACCCCTGTGGTTTTAAATCTTCTACAATGGTCAGCCTGGAACAACTGACCAACAAAAAAATAAATCGCGAACAATTCAAAAAGCAGCTTAGCGAACAGCTGCTTCGTTCAATATAATTATTTAAGCCATTCCTTAATAACACTGTCCGGAGCTAAGAATTTCTCTACTGCAGAAAGCGGTACAGGTAAGTCAAACTGACAAGGTGTTGCTACATGCGGAGGAGAAGTCGACGTGATCACTTTTTTATCCGGACCTAATCCTGAAATAGCCGGATAGAACTGAAGAATTTGTTCTACCACTTCGGCATCAGTTAAGCCTTCGTAGCATTCAGTATCTTTGATCGCTGTGCTGTTAGAAGCTTTAGCTTCCTGAAGCATAACTTCAGCCAGTTCACGTTGGTATTTTTCTCGCGCATCCCAGTCAACATTGTCACCGTCTGTATTCTGACGAGGAACTTCTTTATTTATATCCAACTTCGCGCCGGTCTTTGCGTTAAATGTTAAATGATAAGTGCCGTAGTTCGGATGAGCCCCACCACAGTATGAGCTGACTGTAACTTTGTAAGATATGTAGTTGCTATTAAGCTCAGTGTTTTCTGCCGTTCCTTCGTAGTCATAACTTCTGTCGGCATCATCTGATGGGCCACAGCTATTTTCGACTAAGTCCGCACGAACAGCATCGTTAATTGCTTTTGTCGCAGGGTCGAAAGCAGCCAATCTGTCCCATGAAATTTTTTGAGTTGAACCTTTTTCGCTTATGTCTTCTTCAACACGCGTAACAGGTGCTAAAGGTGGTGTTGGTTCTGCCGAGGCTAATACCACTTGTGATGAAAAAGTTGCTATCACAGTGATCGCCAATAATTTTTGAAACATGAAGTCCTCCGGGGTAAAAGGTTATGTTGTTTTTAAGTAACGCCGGATATATAGCATACCTGCTCAAAAAACCCACAAAGGCATTTTTTCATAGGTAAAAAAGAAAGGAACTGGCCACCGTAAGCGAATTAGCGGCCCCTCGAGGTAGAGAATTAGCTCTAGTTCTCACGTTTCTCTTAAGTAAAATCTACAACTGGGATCGAAATCGATTACCCTTCTTCCCGAAGTTGAATGTCGTCAGCCTGCGGCGATCGGAATCCGTTTCAAGTTCCAATTTGCGAATTTCAACACATTAAATTTTTAAGTTTAGGTGCGCACGAAATTTGAAAATCGTTAGTCATGACTATGGAAAAACTTAAATCACAGAATTCAAAAATTGTGAGAGATTCACTAAATGCTGCCATCGATAAAGCCGATAGCATCCATCAGCTTGAAAATGATTTAATAGACATTTTAAAAAGTATCGATATTAAAAGATTTTATGTTCGATCTGGTCAGAAATCTCTGCGAGGATTCTGCAATCATGTTCTTAAGTTTTCGGCCACCCAAAGTCAGAGAATCGTTACTCTCGTTAGACGCTCCGAACCAACACCCAACATCGGGAACAAAGAAGCTGAAACATGATTAAAGTTGAATGTCATTTGGCAATAACCGTAGTTACTTGATTCCCCAGGCCATCATGATAGTAGCCTCGCCTTTTACAACGAGTTCCCCGTCAGCTCTCTTAGCCTGGGTTTCGATAATTCCCAGGCCTCTAGTTTTATGAAGCTTAGTCACTTCAAGTTCAAAAGTAATTTCATCATCAATGAAAACAGGATTCGTAAATTTCAAAGTTTGGCCCAGATAAATTCCGCCAGTACCGATTTTTTCGTTCAGTAAACGCGAAATCAAAGCCGCGAGAATCATCCCATGAGCGATTCGTTTGCCAAACCGGGTTGATTTGGCATAGTCATCATCGAGATGAATCGGATTATTATCACCGGACATCTCGGCGAACTGCCGAACCATCTTATCGGTGATCCTAATCGTTTCTGTTGCTTTGTAACCGACGTATCGGTCATCTGGCGTTGGTATTGGCGTATCGACCATAACTCCTCTTATAAAATATTCGCAGCTAGCTCTGCTAACGGCGAACGTTCACCCTTCGTCAGTGTTACGTGAGCCGCGATTTCTTGGCCTTTGAATCTCTCAACGGCATGAGTAAGGCCCGAGTTTGCAGAATCTACGTAAGGGTTATCAATCTGGTAAACGTCACCGGTCAGAACAACTTTAGTTCCTGTACCTGCACGAGTGATAATAGTTTTAATCTCATGCGGAGTTAAGTTTTGAGACTCATCCACGATCAGGTACTGCTTCGGAATACTGCGGCCGCGAATGTAAGTCAGCGGTTCGATATTCAACATACCTTGATTAATTAATTCTTGTGCGCGGCCCGCCGCTTTTTTATCAGCACCCATTAAAAATTCAACGTTATCGAAAATCGGTTGCATCCATGGATTTAATTTTTGTTCGATATCGCCCGGAAGGTAACCGATATCTCGGCCCATTGGGAAGATCGGACGCGAAACCAGCAATCGCTGATAACGGCCTTCATCTAAGGTTTTGAATAAACCCGCGGCAATCGCCAATAATGTTTTACCGGTACCCGCTTTACCAACCAATGAAACCATCATGCACTCATCGTTCAACAAAGCATCTAAAGCGAAGCTTTGCTCTACGTTACGGGCCGTGATTCCCCAAATGCTGTCAGGAGGGTTGATCAATGGAATAATTGCTTTTTCTTTTAAAGAATAACGTCCGATTGCAGAGTGATTCGCATTCGAAGAGTCCTTAAGAATTACATATTGGTTTCCGATCAACTTCGCATCGATATTAATTCTTTTTTCAGAATAAAACTGATCGATCTTAGACGGAGCCACTTCGAATTCCTGATAACCTTCGTAAAGATCTTCCTGGTTAACATCTGAATTATCGTAGTCCGTAGCAAAAATTCCGTAAACGTCAGCTTTAATACGAAGATTGATATCTTTTGAAATCAATTCCACTTTTGAACGCGGATGTTGTTTTTGTAATGCCAGCGCTGTACTGAGAATTCGGTTATCAGCTTTTGCCTGATCTAATTCTGTGCCGATACCGGCCATGCCCATATCGGTTGTGATATAAACGTAAGTTTCGTGATTATCGATCTGCACACCTTGTGCGAGCGAACCTTTGCCTCTTAGTACGTCGACGAAACGGCTGAACTGACGGGCGTTCCGTCCGTTTTCACCCTGATCACGTTTAAATTTATCGACTTCTTCAATTACCGCAAATGGTATGTGAATGTCGGCATCGCCGAACTTCAATAAAGCGAAAGCATCAAACAGAATGACATTGGTATCCAGAACAACTTTGCGACGCTTAGTCTTAACTGACAAATGAACCTCCATGGTCGTTTGAGTCGATTAATCATAGCCACTTTGGCTATGATTAATTCGACATTAGTCCAGGCTCAATGTCACATTATTTATTCGATTTGATTACAGATTATGAAATTTTCGGGGCCATCAGATCCCCTTCGTCTTTTTTCAGACCCAAACTCACCGTTTCGATAAATTTGACGAAATACTGTAGTGCAGCATCATTTACGGCATTTTTGCCGAACTCGGTACCATGGCGGATGACGCCCTCTAAAGACTCATTGGTAACGTGCTTCACAGCTACGTTAATCGGGAAGTAAGTTTTGTGATTCAGGTAAACGCGCATAGAGATTTCTTCACCTACGGCGAAAGCTCCCTGATCAAATTCCAGATCAAAAGAAATACCGTGTTCAGAAATGTCGTAAATACCCACGCGAATGAGGCCCTTTTCCGGAATCACAACCATAGCACTTACGAATTCGGAAAGAATGGTACGTTTAATATTCCGGCGTTCGTGCACTAAATATAATTTTTTTTGCTCTTCGTAGTTCAGAACATCTGCAAAGCTCTTAACCTGAGCATTATCTGCCATAGTATTTAGACGAGACGTAATATCAATTACCTTACCCATAAGACCCCCACCAAATACTTTATCGGCACAAAGCTGTTTCAACTTGAGCGTTTCGTCTCGACTTTAGGCTTGAGACTGTCTCACTTTAATACTAAATTAACTGCGTGAAACAATTGGGTTTTTTTATAGCTTTAAGTCTGCTGCTTCACTTTCTGCTGACAACAAGCACACTTTATTTCGCCCAAAGAATTCTTCTCGATGATTTGCGCAATCAACCGGTCGAACTGGAAGTATTAAAGCCTGATTCTACATTGCAAGAGCGCCTAAACGAAACCCGGCAATTGGTAAAACAATTAAAAACCACAGTTGAGCAATTGAAAGACACAAAAATAAAAGCGCGCTTTGAATCTGAACAAACCCAACGGGTAGAAAAAGAAACCCGCGCATCGGAATTAGGTGCCAGCCAAAATAAAAATGCGTCACAACCAAAAATGCAAATTCTTCCTCCGTCAAAAATTTCTGAGAATGTAAATAAAGTGAAGCTGGCAAAAAATGACGGTGACCTTCCGGAGTTTGCGCGAATGAAGCCTTCGGCGGCGCAAGTAAAGGTCAGTGAACAGTCCGCCATTAGCCATGCGTTACCCAGCGACATCGATTCTTCAAACGCAACCAATCTTAATACCGATGCGAATACCTATTATTCATTTTACAGCCGGGTCGAAGAACTTTTTTACGTTCGCTGGGTCGAACGCGCCAATTACTACTGGGACCGCATCAGCCACGATTATAAAAAATCAGTTCTCGCAGGTAAAGTTTGGACCACCGATCTTGAAGTATGGCTGAAGTCCAACGGTGAATTTCATTCGGCTTATATTAAAAGAAGCAGTGGCTACCAACCGTTT
>JANWIU010000145.1 GCA_025449725.1 Pseudobdellovibrio sp. | reverse complement strand
CAAAAAATAATTTTTTAAATTAAAAATTACTTCTGAACTTTATCAAAGGCCTGTTTCAAATCCTGAAGCAGGTCTTCAATGTCTTCAACGCCGACTGATAAGCGAATGAGCGAATCATCGATTCCCAAGCTGGCTCTTTGATCTGCAGGTACTGATGCGTGAGTCATAATTGCAGGATGATCAACAAGAGACTCAACTCCACCAAGTGATTCTGCCAAAGCAAATACCTGTACAGATTCTAAGAATTTTCTTGAAGCATCGATTCCGCCCTTAATAAAGAAAGTTACCATGCCGCCAAAGCCTGACATTTGCTGTTTAGCCAATTCGTGCTGCGGGTGGGATTTTAAACCCGGGTATAATACTTTTTCGACTAGTGCGTGCTTTTCTAAAAATTCTGCCACTTTCATTGCGTTTTCAGCATGAGCTTTCATTCGAAGTGGCAATGTCTTTAAGCTTCGAATGGCTAAATACGAATCAAAAGGTCCCTGAATTCCACCAATTGATTTACTCAAAAATTTCAAGCGCTCAGCAATGGCAGCGTCGTTCACAACTGCCACCCCGCTGATCATGTCGCTGTGCCCGCCGATATATTTAGTTGCTGAATGCACAACGATATCTGCACCCAGTTCTAACGGTCTTTGAAAGTACGGTGACATAAAAGTGTTATCTACAGCGACTAAAATATTTTTTTGCTTTGCGATTTTTGCAATGGCTGCAATATCAACCAATTTTAAAGTCGGATTAGTAGGAGTTTCCAGCCACACCATTTTAGTGTTGGGCTTGATAGATTTAGTGAAGTTTTCAACCACGGTCAAATCGGTGTAAGAAAATTCCATTCCGTCATGACGCAAAACCTTATCAAATAAACGGAAAGTGCCGCCGTACATATCGTCCATAGCAATCACGTGATCGCCGCTTTTTAATAGGTGCAAAACAGTCGTCATGGCCGCACATCCGGAAGCGTATGCAAAACCATACTTACCGCTTTCAAGGTTCGCCATACAATTTTCGTAAGCACTGCGAGTAGGGTTTTGACTGCGTGCATACTCCCAGCCTTTATGAACGCCCGGAGATTCCTGCACATAAGTAGATGTTAAATAGACCGGAGTCATGATGGCGCCCGTAGACGGATCCGGCTCTTGCCCTGCATGAATAGCGCGAGTAGAAAATTTCATTTTTTCTTTTAATGAACGAGACGATGACACAGTACCTCCGTAGTGACTGGCACTTTTAAAAGTAGCTTTCGTAACTTTTTAAGTACCAAATCGATAAAAAAACAAAGATCTCTAATTTAACTAATGCCCACAACTTTTCTGATCCGTTTTTCGAAAGTGAAAAGTGCCAGCTACCTTTTTTAAGGAGCGAGATGAATTAGACATATTTTTTCATTTCTTCTTCGGCGCGGATTTCGATATTGAATGCAGATTTTAGCTGTTCTTTAGTGATAAAACCATTGGCTTCTAGCCATTGATCGTTAAAGGCTTTAGATAGATACGCTTTGCCCGAATCAGGCATTAGAACCACAATTCGTGCAGGCTTTTTAAAGTTTTGTTCCGCATATTTCATAGCGGCTACTAAAATCAATGCACTGGATGGGCCAACACAAATTCCCTCTTCCACTACCAGACGGCGTGTCATATCGAAAGATTCCTGATCATCCACTTTTACAACTGCATCAAATACTTTTAGATGACAGTTATCCGGAAGCATATCTTCTCCGACACCTTCAACCTTCCAAGGTTTCGGTGGCTCAACAACTTTTCCCTGATAATAAAGATCACCTAGAATACTTCCGATCGGGTCTGCACAAATAACTTTGGCTTCAGGATTTTGATCTTTCAAATACTTCCCTACACCCGAAAGTGTTCCGCCCGTGCCAACGCCCGCAACAAACATATCCACCTTGCCGTCCATTTGATTCCAAATTTCAGGGCCGGTAACTTGATAATGAATGTCGTAATTGTCAGGATTATGAAACTGGCTGGTGTAAAGACTGTTCGGAATTTTTTCCGAAATCTTTTTAGCAACGGAATAATGGCTTCGAGGATCGGTCGGTTCTACTCCGGACGGTGTAATGACAACCCGCGCACCGTAGGCACGAAGCATCGCCCGCTTTTCTTCTGACATTTTTTCCGGAAGCACAAAGATACATTTATAGCCTTTGACCGCAGCGGCCATAGCCAATGCCAATCCGGTATTCCCGGCAGTGGCTTCAACAATAGTTCCACCCGGTTTCACTTGGCCGCGCTTTTCAGCGGCTTCAATCATCGCAAGCCCGATGCGGTCTTTTACCGATCCGGCCGGATTAAAGTATTCGATTTTAGCGAAGTACTCATGAATAGTCGGTTTAACGACGTGATTAATCTGTACCATGGGCGTAGTGCCGATGGTTTCCAGAATATTTGAATAAATTTTTAAGTTCATGCTGGTTTTTCTTTAAATCGAGGCTTTTTTGTCTCGGTTTTGGATAGATACACCAAAACTTCGGACATGAGAATGATTAAATCTGCGCTGTAAGGAATACCTAAAATGTCTGTCTTAGTCTTAATCAGTTTCGAATCAGGGTTGGATTTTGAAAGTTCTTTAACCAAAACCTGTAAATCTTGACTTGAATTCTGAGCAACAGACATTAAGAGGCCTCCTTAGTGTCCTTTAAAAATAGCGTTTGAAAGTGCAATTCTCAATATAAATCTTTAAAACTGCAGCATTCTGAGAAGTGGTACGATCAGAAGTATAAAAAACGACGGGAAAATCAGACCGAACAAGGGAAGCATCATCTTCAATGGTAGCAGTGCTGCATGCGTTTGAATCTCATCTTCACAGCTAAGAAGCAGTTCTGATTCCAGCGCCCGTAATTGCGCTAAAATGCTTTCGCCCTGTAACCCAAGCTCTACTGTTACTAAAAGCTGTCGCCTTATAACACTCATTGTGGCACTCCTTTTGCCACTATCTGCAGGGTTAAACCGCGCTGACCACCACATCTCAATTTGATCCTTAAAAGAATTTTTTTCATTTTTTAAATGATGGCGCCTCAAATAGGTTTGGATTCCATGAGTCACCGGCAGTCCGCGCTCTAACGCCCAAAGAACATCCCAAAGAAACATGAGGGGTGGCGCTATGTTTTCCATGAAATCTTTCTGCCAAGGCTGAACACGCAGTAAATGCCGGCCAATTGTAACGTAATAGAAAGTAAAAACGAAACAGAGCGCACATCAAACTGCAGAAAGCACACCGAAAGAATCAAAATGATTATGTAAAGCACTCCGCAAGTTAGTGCTTGCGCCTTACTTTGCGCTAATGCTTGTCTCGACTTATGTCTCAAATTGTGTTGTAGAGACAACAGTCTTCGAAAACTACTGAGCTGTTCACGAAGATGTGATCCGGAATTCAAAATCAGCGCCAACTCTCCGTAAAAAAATCCTTCATGCGTGCTTATTGGCGGTAATTTTTCGCGTTGAACAGCGCTTGTATCTTCCAAAATCAACTGCAACGGTGTGAAAACACGTTTTTCTGCGTTTGAAAGCTCATTGATGACGATTCTAACGCTCATTTTTGGCGATTGGCCCGCAGAAATTTGCAAAATCAGTTGTTGAAGCACACTCAAATGCAACTTCTCGAACATGTTATGTCGAAAAATCTCAATTATTTTGGACGAAAGTATCAATAAAACGAAAAAACTGCCGATGTAGATAGTACTAAACGCAGTTAGATCTTTGAAAATCAGGTGAAACGTTAAAGGAATTTGAAGAAAGATGTGAGCGTAACGAAGTTTTTTGACTTCAAACACTTCTTCTTTCTCAAAGAGAGACAAGATTCGATGAACAACAACGATTCCGAACAACGAAAGTAAGAGTTGCGTGAACACATGAGCCTCCAATTCGGAAACTTTTGATCGCAAGAACCATGCAAGAAAAAAAAGTGTTGACGAACCTTGTCGAATTAGAAACAATTTTATTAAGGAAGACTGAAAAGTCGAAACAACAACAACTGTGATGGAAGAAATGAAGTCACAAACGATAGGAGCAACACATGGCTAAGAAAAAAGCTAAAAAAGTAGTAAAGAAAGCTAAAAAAGCTGCAAAAAAAGCTACAAAAAAGAAAAAACACTAGTAGCTGTTTTTGTAAAGCGAAACGCTTTGAACCCTTGGCCTCAAAACCAAGGGTTTTTTATTTCTAGAATTTATTTTGGTTCACAGGCTAATTGCAAGCCTCTAAGATATTGAAATCACTAATAAAAATAAGTTATGCCGACAGCGCCTGAAGGCGCCACTTTTGCTTTTTGTACTTCAGCCATGATCGTCATCTCACCGAAAAAATTCACGCCGGCAAGTTCGCCTTCAAGCTGATTATACTCAGCACCGATCGACGCCACGAAAAAATTCGCATCAAACTTTCCGGCCTTCAAATCTTTGTCCGAATAAATTTGTCGTAAGATATCTGAACTTGTTGCCGTTGATTTCACAGCGCCTGAATTGAACCATTTCGAGTATCCGCCCTTCACGTACGGCGATAAATACATGGCTTCAAGGCTATATTTCGCCTGAATATTAAAAGTTCCGTAGCTAGGTCCAGTTCCCAATCCGAGAACCAGAGCTAATCCCGGATCAAGATTAAATTGGGATTCGATCCCCAATACGCCGTTCGCTCCGCCCATTGCCAGGCCAACACCGAACTTCTTATGTTGCTTAAGATGATAATTCGACGAATACAGCTCGGTTCCATCAGTATCGAAATTTTGCTTTTTAGAAAAGAAAGACTGATAGGAAAGCTCTTCCCCATGAAGGGTTGAACAAAATAAACCAAAGCTGAGAAGCGCAATGATGACATTTTTCATGATGTTGACTCCTGTTGCATGCCGTAACGTACTCTTTAACAGTTTAACTTTTTGAGAACAGAAAGAAATAGAATTTGGTGTAACGTATGACCTAGGTCTTAGCTTATTTTTTCACCATTTTGAGAGTAAAAGTGCTATTCACAGCCCTGTTTTAGCTAACGCTGTCATCTCACACCGCTAGAGTCAGCATTCAGTGCGGGTTTCCTCTCAAAAACGGCCCTTCTAGACTTGAGCTTTGAGAGTAAAAAGAATAAACCATTGAGGTCATTAACACATTCTAACTCGAGACTAATCTGAAGGAGATTTTATGGCTCACAAGAGAAAAAAAATTGCCGTTATCGGCGCTGGCTTCGTAGGTTCAACGACTGCTCACTGGGCAGCTCAAAAAGAACTGGGCGATGTTGTACTTCTTGATATCAATGAAGGTGCGGCAATCGGTAAAACTTTGGATCTATTCCAAGCTTCTCCAATCGAAAATTTTGACACAAAAATCAAAGGTACTTCTAACTACGCTGACATCAAAGATGCAGACGTTGTTATCGTAACTGCGGGTATGCCACGCAAACCGGGTATGAGCCGTGATGAGTTAGTTGGTATCAACGCAAAAATCGTAAAAGATGTTTGTGCAGGAATTAAAGCTAACGCTCCTAATTCAGTTGTTATCGTTGTTTGCAACCCGATGGACGTTATGGCGGTTTATGCAAAACAACAATTGGGCTTCCCGCGCGAACGCGTTTTAGGAATGGGCGGCGCTTTAGATTCAGCACGTTTCCGCGCTTTCATTGCTGAAGAATTAAATGTTTCCGTTAAAGACGTAACCGGCGTTGTTCTTGGTAACCACGGTGACGCGATGATGCCGGTAATTCGTACCGCCGCTGTCGGAACAACTCCTTTAATCGATTTATTACCAATGGAAAAAATCAACGCAATCGTAGCCCGCACTAAGCAGGCCGGCGCAGAAATCGGATCTCACTTAAAAACGGGTTCAGCTTATTATGCTCCTTCACGCGGTGCAGTTGAAATGGCTGAAGCGATTTTGAAAGATCAAAAGCGCATTTTACCGGTTGCAGTTGAGTTAAACGGCGAATTCGGCGTTAACGACAAGCTAATGGTTGGCGTTTTATGTAAATTGGGTGGCGCAGGTATGGAACAAATCATTGATTTCAAAATGAACGCTGACGAAAAAGCGGAATTTGAAAAATCAGTGGCTGCGGTTCGCGCCTTGGTCGACACATTAAAAACAGTTCAATAAATTTTTATTTAGTTAGATTGGAAAATCATGAACATTCACGAGTATCAGGCTAAAGAAGTCTTAAGAAAATTCGGAGTAGCGACTTTAAAAGGTCAAATTGCTCACTCCCCTGAAGAAGCTGTAACGGCGGCAAAAAATATCGGTGGAAGCTTATGGGTTGTAAAAGCTCAGATTCACGCCGGTGGCCGCGGTAAAGGCGGCGGGGTAAAAATCGCTAAGTCTTTGGATGAAGTTCGTGAATTGACTCAAAAAATTCTGGGCATGACTCTTGTCACTCATCAGACAGGCCCTGAAGGTAAAGTCGTACAAAAAGTTTTTATCGAAGCCGGCTGTAATATCGCAAAAGAGTACTACGTTGCCTGCTTGATCGATCGTGCAACTTCACACGTAACTATGATGGCTTCTTCTGAAGGCGGAATGGATATCGAAGAAGTGGCTGAACACAATCCTGATGCCATTAAAAAAGTCGACATCGACCCATCAACCGGATTAGGAGCATGGCAGGCACGTGAGTTGGCATTTGCTATAGGTATCCAGCCAGAACTGGTGAACAAAACTGTAAAATTTATGATGGGCTTGTACGAAGCTTTTGTAAAATGTGACTGTTCAATCGCGGAAATCAATCCGCTGGTTGTAACTAAAGAAGGCGATGTTCTTTGCTTAGATGCAAAAATGAATTTCGATTCGAATTCTTTGTATCGCCAGCCTTCCATTTTAGAAATGCGCGACTTAAACGAAGAAGAGCCGACTGAAATCGAAGCTTCTAAATACGACCTGGCGTTCATAAAATTAGATGGAAACATCGGTTGTTTGGTTAACGGTGCCGGCTTAGCGATGGCCACTTTGGACATCATTAAACTTCACGGTGCGACTCCTGCAAACTTTTTGGATGTAGGCGGCGGAGCCAATAAAGAAAAAGTAACAAACGCGTTCAAAATTATTTTAAAAGACCCGAACGTAAAAGGTATTTTAGTTAACATCTTCGGCGGCATCATGAAATGTGATGTGATCGCAGAAGGTGTTATCGCCGCTTCAAAAGAAGTGGGTCTGAAAGTTCCTTTGGTTGTACGCCTCGAAGGTACAAACGTTGAACTTGGTAAAAAAATCTTAAAAGACAGCGGTTTAAATATTATTCCGGCGAACGATTTAACAGATGCAGCTAAAAAGATCACTGCTGCAATCAAAGGGTAATTTCATGGCGATTTTAATTGATAAAAATACTAAAGTCATTTGTCAGGGTTTAACGGGCGCACAAGGATCTTTTCACTCTGAACAATGTAAGGCCTACGGTACTCAAATGGTGGGCGGCGTAACGCCGGGTAAAGGCGGCACGACTCACTTGGGTATGCCGGTTTTCAACACGGTAAAAGAAGCAAAAGCAAAAACAGGCTGTAACGTTTCAATGGTCTTTGTACCACCACCATTCGCAGCAGATTCCATCATGGAAGCGGTAGACGCCGACTTAGATTTAGTTATCTGTATTACAGAAGGCATACCTGTTTTAGATATGGTTAAGGTTAAAAAATACATGCAGGGTAAACGCACGCGTTTGATCGGGCCCAACTGCCCGGGAGTAATCACGCCTGATCAGTGCAAGATCGGAATCATGCCGGGCCACATTCACAAGGCCGGCCGCATTGGCGTTTTGTCACGCTCTGGTACCTTAACTTACGAAGCTGTTGGTCAGTTAACGGCATTGGGCTTAGGCCAATCCACTTGTGTGGGCATCGGCGGAGACCCGGTTAACGGCACAAACTTTATCGACGTTTTAAAATTATTTAACGCCGACAAAGACACGGACGCCGTTATCATGATCGGTGAAATCGGCGGAACTGCAGAAGAAGAAGCGGCGGAATACATTAAAAAAGAATTCAAAAAACCGGTTGCGGTATTTATCGCAGGAGCTTCAGCTCCTCCAGGGAAACGCATGGGCCATGCAGGCGCGATCATCAGCGGCGGCAAAGGCACAGCAGAAGCGAAGTTCGCGGCATTAGAAGCTGCAGGCTGTAAAATTTCACGCTCCCCTGCTGATATGGGAACGACTTTAAAATCAATGTTGAAATAATAAATTAACTAAGGAGAAAACATGGGAAGAGAACGTACATTTTCAATCATCAAGCCAAATGCAGTTAAGAAGAATGCAATCGGCGACATCATCAATACATTTGAATCACAAGGTTTAACTGTAGGTGGTGCAAGACTAACTATATTATCAAAAGAAAAGTGTGAATTATTTTACGCTGAGCACTCGGCTCGTCCTTTCTTCGGGGAATTGGTGTCATTCATGACTTCTGGCCCGGTATTACTGATGTGCTTAGTTGGCGAAAACGCAGTTTTGAAAAACCGCGAAATCATGGGCGCAACAGACCCTAAAAAAGCCGCTCCTGGAACTATCCGTGCTAAACACGGTGATTCTATGGGTGAAAACGCTGTTCACGGATCTGATTCATTAGCATCTGCTGAGCGCGAACTGGCTATCTTCTTTGACAAGCATGAACTTGTTAATATGTAATTCGGTTAAGTGAAAACTACCGGATTTAAGCCATTACAATCTGAAAAAACAGACAAAAGGGGCTCTGAATTAGAGTCCCTTTTGCATTCTGAACACGTCATCAATGTTGAAAAATTAATTGTTGGTGGCGACGGGCTTGGCCGTATTTCTTTTAAAGAAAAATCGCTTGTGGTTTTCATCCCTTTGGCCGTTCCAGGCGATCGTCTGAAAATAAAAATCGTTAAAGCTGAAAAAAACCACTTACGCGGTCAAATTTTAGAAATCGTAGAACCCTCAATCGATCGTAGAACTGCACCTTGCGAGTACTTTCAAAGCTGCGGTGGCTGCAGTATCCAGCATATGACAGAGGATTCCCAGGTATTACAAAAAGAACTGATACTAAAATATCTTTTAAATAAATTTATCCCCAATAAAGATTACAATTTACTTCCGACCGTCCGATCAGACAGTGACTTTAACTACCGTAATCGCATTCAGTTAAAGTTTGAAAATGGCAAATTAGGCTACTTTAAAAAAGCTAGCCATGAAATCGTGGATATCACCCACTGCCCCATTGCTGATAAGCGAATATCCATCGCCATTCCCGGGGTAAAGATGCGTTTGAAGCCCTCTACAGAGCTTGTCAGGTATGAGCTACGGATCAATCACCTGGAAGAATTTGAATTCTATAGAATCGGGGAAGACGGTGAAGGCCTTTCCTTTTCCCAAGTTAACAATTCCGTGAACAAAAAGCTGGTCGAAGCTGTTGAACTGATTGTTGGCGGATTAAACCCTAAGTTTTTGAGTGAATTATACGCAGGAGCCGGCAATTTTTCGTTTCCTTTGCTGACGAAATTCCCGAATTTACGAATGGAAAGCGTGGAGCTAAATCCCAAACTGACCGAATTTGCCGTAAAGCGAGTTGTAGAATCAAATCTGCAAAAAAGACTGACCTTCTTCACTACCGATTGCGAAACTTTTGTTAAGCGACGCCCTTTATCTAAAGAAATGGTTCTG
This sequence comes from Pseudobdellovibrio sp., assembly GCA_025449725.1. Classification (GTDB taxonomy): domain Bacteria; phylum Bdellovibrionota; class Bdellovibrionia; order Bdellovibrionales; family Bdellovibrionaceae; genus Pseudobdellovibrio. The sequence continues at coordinate 722 of JANWIU010000145.1, read as the reverse complement.
TTGGATCCGCCCCGTGCAGGCTGTTCTCCTGAGGTTATGAAATCCATTTGTAACCAGCTCCCTAACCAAGTGCTGTATGTCAGCTGCCACCCCGCAAATTTGGCCCGGGATTTAAGTCTTCTTCTTCAAAAAGAGCCGGCTTACAAGATCAAGCACCTTCAAATTTTCGATATGTTTCCACAGACCGACCACTTTGAAACCCTCGTTCACCTAGCTAAGGAATGACGGGTTGACTGAGTAGAGGCTCGTGACTACTCTTTTAATATGCAAATTAGAAGTTTAATTAAAGTTCGAAATTTACTAATTTCAGTAAAAATCAGCTGCTTGTTATTATTCTTTATTGCTTTGGGGTCTTGCGTATCTTCATCAGTAGATTCCGCAAAGGCTCAAACACGGTTGGAACTGGCCTCTGGCTTAATGAGGGGTGGTAACTACCCTGCCGCACTTAAAGAACTTTTATTGGCAGAAGATGAAGACCCAAGTAGCGCCGGCATTCAGGCCGCATTAGGCGCTGTTTATTTCGCGCGCGAAAAATACGAATTATCAGAAAAACATTTTTTACGCGCCTTGAAATTACGGCCGGATTACACGCAGGCACGTAATGATCTGGCCCGATCTTACATTGAAACCGGCCGTTATGCCCGCGCTGAAGAAATGCTAAAGCAGGCCATGGACGATCTAACCTATGTTAGTTATCACCAAACCTACGCCAATTACGGAAT
>JANWIU010000144.1 GCA_025449725.1 Pseudobdellovibrio sp. | reverse complement strand
GCGTTAATGGATTTGCCTGGCTTAAGTGAAGCCAGCCACCATTTTCTTTTTGCATTTTTGTGAAGCGGTCGAACATGGAGTTATGATTCCAGGTTTGATCGCCGGTTGCTCTAACAATTGAATTCCAATCTTGGTGATCAGGGTAAAGGCTGATGAGGGCATTGACGCGGGTACAGCCACCAAGGCCGGCTGCACGAGGGTAATAAACACCTTTTTGACCCGCTATAAATTTAGAATTTAAAGCTTCGAATCTGCGGTAGCCGCCGGCTTCGTTGTAACGCTGAACAAAGTAAGACCAATTTAACAAAGCGTCATCACTGGCCTTCGCATGAAAGGCGGGAGTTTCCGCAATGTTGTTTGTGCTTTCACTGCTTCCGGCTTCTAAAAGAAGAACAGAAAAACCTTCGCGAGCTAGGCCTGCCGCTAATGGGCCGCCGCCTGCACCTGAACCCACAACAATAAAATCAAACTTATCAGTTTCATTAACCTGCCAGCCCTGTTCGGACTTTGAAGATGGAAGACGATCACCAACGACTTCGGTAAGCGTAGAACAACTTGTAAACGCAGCGGTTGCGGCAGTCGCTGTTGCTGCCTGTTGAATAAATTTTCTTCGGTTTAACTTCTTATACCTTGCCATTCATTCCGCCTTCAAATTTTTTAACGGCAATGGGTCGCCGCTTTGAGTTCTTCAAATTCACATTTCGGTAATCGGTCATACATAATTGAGGAAGAATCAGGACATTTGTCCGATAATACATCCCGCGACAGATTTATAGCCTCAGTTTGAGTCAGTCCGCCGGCTTGAATGTCTCGTGCTAAATCATTTTCGATAACAAGCTTATTTAAGAAAGCAAGAATTTTAGGATTATACTCTTCCATCCACTTTTGATGGGAAATTTTATGATTAGATAAAAAGAAGTCCGGGGGCATCGGAATTTTTTTATTTTTAATGTCGGCTAAATTACAGAGGCGTACCTTCAACCGGTAAATCATGCGTGGTGCGCAAACTTCAATTCGGCGACAGATATCTTGGTCGGTGAGCTGATCAGTTAACGTTCCCAAAAAGTTCGAAGGAGCCGCTTCATTATTTTGATGGCAAGCGCGGCAATTATTTTTTATCAGGTTTAATCCGCTTTGTGCCCCGTCAAATGGAACACTTGTGCCTTCATCTGAAAGCTGTAAGGGTAAGCCCGGCCTATCGATTTGTGGAATAGTTAAACCTTGGCCGGAAATAGTTATGAAATACTTCATGAACTGAAATCGACTAAAGATTTCAAAAGACTCTGAGGCTTTGAGAATCTCATTTATAATTTGGCGCAGTGCTGATGATTGATCAAACAATTGAAGAGTGGCCGCTCCGGAATTTAAATCGATAACGACATCAGAAATTAAGAAACCCGATTGCGTGCGCAGTAAAATTTGTTCTGAGCTGTAAAGACTGATACGGACTTTGCTTTGTAGATGTTGTATTTTGCCAGAAACACCTGAGGCATTTAAATTTTCTTCACCATTCGTACCCGCCGAACTCATTCTAAACTGGCTGATTGATGCATTGGCCTCATTTTGTTTGACCAACAATGAAAAACTGAATTTGTTACTTTCAGAATATGGGCAATCAATTAGTAGCGCATCTTTGGTTTTCTCAATACGGCATGAGGACTGAACGGTAGCTACAGGGTTGTTTGAATAATTATTCTTCAACCAATTATCAATGGCCTTAATATCGGATTGAGTAAATTCCTGACTTAGCCCTTTACTGAAGCGGTTTCCTTCTGCATTGTTGATGCCCGAAGAGGTCCAAATTTCTGCCGGGCCTCGCGGAATTAACGGTTCAAACATTGCCGGTATTTGAGAATGACCCAGCAACTGCGAGACAGAAGAAAACTTTTTCTTTACATCATCTAACTGCGAAAGATCCTGACTTAACGCAATTTCCTTAAATGGGTCACGGTTAAGAATGTCGGCGCTGGGAACGGCCAAACCTCGTGGCCACTGAGTTTTCCAGTCAACTTCAAAAGTTTCTAGCCATTTTTTTAAACCTGGGTCATTTGAGAAAAGCTGGCCTCTGTTCAAGCGAAACTGAAGAGCACTTAAAATTGCGTTGGCTTTGCATTCATCGGTAAGACAAATCTCTTTCCAGATTTTTTGCAAAATCGGAAGAGTGTTTGCCATATCAGTAGAGGTGTCAAAGCGGCCGGTGATACTTTCATCTACGGCCAGTGCAAGGCCTTGATAGGATTCGGAGCCGAGCACGCGTTTTAATTCTTCTGCTATGGCAGGATTCGCATTACTTTCGCTCCATGGGGCCTTTGAAAATATTGGTGCTTGATTCTGGTGACAGGTCAAACAAAGGGCTCTGTTTGCATAGCGGACTTTAGGAGATTTCCCGGGAGCATAATCGTTGACGATTTGATATTCAAAGCGGCCCATCAATTCGTTGTAAGAAACGACTTCAAGAATTTCTGCCTTTTCGTTATAGCCTGCATAGAATTTGTTTTTTAAATTTATTTGCAGCTGCGAATCACTTCTGGATTCCCCATCTACCCCTACTACGACACGAGGATACCGGAAAAATAGGTCAGCGTTTTCGACTTTTTGCCCGTGAATGGCAGCATTTCTCTGTAAAGAGCGGCCCATTGGAAACAAGCTCCCTACCAGCCCGCTTTCATCATTTTTATTAGTTTTTTTGCCGGTAAAGGATTCCAGCTTTTGGATGAAACGTTCGAAAGGAAAAGGAATATCATAGTTAAAAGCCTCTCCGGATTTTTTTGAAAACACGATATCAAAATTTGAACTTCCTTTTGTTGGAAGGTCCGGACCGGTGTTGCTTTCTGATCCTGGTGAGATTTCAGAAGACGGCAGTCTTGAAACAGGGACATGAAAGTACAAAGCTACCGCAACCGAAATAGCTAATGCTGCAAAAACGAAATAGCCTAGCGGGTTTTTGAGCCGTCGAAGCATGCGTTTGCACTTTCTGTAATTTGGGTTGAAGTTCTCTCTAGCGCAATATTAAAAAGAAAAATTTTATTGCTGTAAACTTTGCCGATATAAAGACCCGGTTTTACCATTCTGTATTCTTCGGTGATGCTAAGCTGCTTTCGGCTGATGATCTCGTCTCTTAGCGGAATGAAGCTGGCAAAATCATCGGAAAAGGTGCCGTCGGCAATTTGGGATTCTTTTCTTGTGTCGATTTGGCTGATTCCGCAATAAGTGTTCATTGGAAACAGAGATACCGACCCAACCGGTAAGCGAATCAGCGTTTGGGCTTCAATTTGTCCTAAGCTATTTTTTGGAAGAAATCTCTTACCCTTCCAAATGGTTTCGTAAAGGCAATCTTCATTCTGGCCGCAAAGATTTGTTACAGCGGTTGCTAATACACCGTCTAAGCGAAGGGACTTTAGCATTTTGTTTTTTACAGAAATGAATACCGAAGACTTTTGCAAGATCGAACCTTTGAATTCGCCGGTAAGCATTGGGCCTGACTGTAGACGCGCATAGATCTGATTAAACTCTTCACCGGTCAAAGACTTGAAGTGATCTGAATTCAATGTAGCCAAAAACGCCTTCGACAAAGGCGCCATTTTTTCAACTGTGGAAAACCCTGCTTTCGAATGAAAGGACTTTTCTTCGCCTTTTTCATCTGTTTCAGCGGCGGTGTTTCTGACAAAAGGAATTTTGATTCCGGCAACCTGCTTTTCCACAACGCGATAGTTGGATGCCACTGACGGGCTTATTAAAAAAGTGAAAAGTAAATTTAACCAAATCATAAAGTCACCATGAAGGCCTTTAAAGCGCGCTTTTCTACATCGCTAAGATTGGTTTTAAAGTTATGCCCGGAGTTTTCCACACCGTCAGTGTCGCAGTTTTGATAAACAGTAGAAACTACCCGTAGTGCCGGAGCTAATTGTTGAAAAGGAATTTTAGTGCCGGAATTTAATGATGCGAGAATAGTTTTGATAGTCGTTGCCAGTTGTGAAGCTAACTGGGGGTTGGATTTCAATTTTGAGTTCCAGAAATTCGTGAATGCAGCTTCACCTGATTTTTCTAAAAGAGCTCCTGAATACAAAAGGTCGTAGCTGAGCGCCTTAAAGTCAAGATTGGCAACCAGGTTCAGCGGAACTCCTGCAGGAATTTCTAGGACTTGTGTCTTTAAGCCCATTTGAATTTTGATTGGAACGTCAATGAGCGATACTTTTTTGCGCCGGCTTTGCGATGGTGTAAGAAGCTCGTCCATAGATTTTTCAAACAACAGCAAGCGACCCATTACGCTTGGATCGAAGTACATATCACAGTTAAATTTTTTAACGGGATCAAGCTGGCGGCCTTCTACTGCTGATTTTACAACTTGAGAACCGGTGGCAACTCGTCCGCAAATTTCAGGCCCAACGGAATTATTATGCAGGAACGGAGCATGTGCCCAAACACTTAGTAAAGAAATATTGCGGTAGTACCCCATGCCACCGTTAACAGGGCGGCCGAAGCGGTCACTGGTAACAGAAGGTAACCCTTTGTAAGAGTCAGAAGAAAAGTTCTGCCAAACGTGCCCTTGCGTGTGATTTGAATGAAGAGAGCGGCATTTATAGGTTCCGATTTCTTCTGCAGAAATGGATTTGTCATTGCCAAGCCAGTCTTTTCTAACCAACTCTCCGGTATTCAGCTGCTCCATTTCAAAATAGTCTGCGTTTTCAAAACTATTTTCATTTGCGCTTAAGTTTTCTTTTGAATTGAAGTTCTGAGAGGAGTGACACTTGGCGCAGTTATTAGAAAAAATTCTTCGCCCCATTTCGATGCTGCCGGCGCCGTAACGGTTTTCTACAAAATTTTTAAATCTATCGTTTTCAACTGCTTCAGAGGTGTTAGTAGGAACAATCGCTTCACCCGCGGAATTTTTCACTGACTTTAACGCGTCCTTAAATTCGGTCGGGCGGCGCGAAACTAAATAACTTAAAATGTCACCAACGCGGTCCTCGTTTGCGCGAAAACTTGCGCAATCCTGCCTGCATTGAGCAATATCAAAAGGGGTTTGGCCGTAGTTTCTCGCCGTGTAATCAAATTCTTTTAGATCGGTCAGATGATTCATCCAGCACTGTTCGGAACACATGCCGGTATTCAAATACACACGTTGCACCGCTAAATCATAACCTACAGAATCTTCTCCACCTTTTAAGATGTGAGGAACACTCATTTTTTTTGTTTCAAGCTTCCAGAATTTAAATCCTGCCACTGTACCGTTCGGGTTTTTGTAAGCTACTTTTTGACAAGAGCTTTGATCGTTCTCATTGCAGCTTTGAACCTGATTCCATCTTGTAACCGTGTCTTCGAACAATGGACGGACAGGAAAATTAATAATGGCATTTACTGTTCCCGGATTATTTACAAAGTCGTGTGGAATTGCAGAAGTATCAACTGTACCTGGCCGCGAGTGTGTGAAGAGTTGTGATTCAAGTGAGTTATCACTTTGGCCGGATGCTAACAGCTTAGAAATATTTAAATACTGATTTCCTGTTTCGCCTTTAATATTGGCCCAGGACGGTTGATTCACATCCAGCGGAGGATTTAGCGGATCAAAAGAAGCATGGCAAGAAGCACATGATTTACCGATTCGAAACGGTGGCTGAATAGAATTATTAGCGCCCTCACGAATCATTTTTTCGCTATAACCTTGCCAGCCACCGATGGCCTGCCAGCGCAAAGGATTAAATTGCGGATTCGGAAATTTACGATAGCCGACAGCGCCGGCAGAAGTTCCAAATTGAAGCTCGCAACGGTTCTCACGCACAGTTCCTGCCAATTGGTCTGCGGCCTGAACAACTTTATCATCACAGGATGGATCACGGTAAAGTGCAGCCCGATTTTGCTTAATAGAATTCAAAAGCTCTTCATCACCGTTGCAGTATTCCCAGCCAAAAGTGTCAGCAAGAGTTACGGCAACACCGTTATAGCGTTTTCCTTTTTGATCGCAATCTTTACCCGGAATACAGCAGTCAGGATCATTGATAAGACCCCAAACCTGAAACCTGCTGTCATGTACAGACGCAGAAAATGAACGGTTCCAGTCAAGAGCCACACCTAATTTTTGCGGAAACACATAGGCGTGGTGTCTTTCATTTGGCGCTGACTTAAACCAAATAGTTCTGCCGGCAAGTTCTTTGATTAACTGCGAGTCAGAAATTTTTTCAGAAAGAAATTTTCGGGTCAGTGATTGGTCGTAGCCATCGAGATTGAAATTATCAGTTAAAATATTTTCAAGATTTCCGTAAGATGCCGGCGACCTGAAGGTTTCAAATGTTGTGCATGAACTAGCAAACATCAAAACAACAGAAAAAAACAAAATAAAATGCGCTATTTTGAGCTTCAACAATCCTGCTTCCAAAAAATCTAAAAAATTCAGTTATATCCTTGAGTTAAGTATAGTTCAGCAAGGGGCTTTTTTATACGAGACTGGCTATTTGTCAGAGCCATGCAAATAGTCACTAAATCAAACAGAAACTCTAACAATAACACCCGATAAGTTTCTTTGAATTTTCTGCGATTGCGCAGGACTTCAGTCCGGTGTCTTAAAAGGTGGATTTTCGCAATTTTAAAGGCCAAAAATTGAAAAATTAAAAAATTTGCTGTCAAAGATTTTAGTAGTTGAAAAATACTTGAGCAGGTTCAAGCCTGTGGATTTTCAGTTTCTTAAAATGGAACGTTTTAATTTGAGAATCTAACGGAATTCATCTCGGAATCTATTGAGAAAACTTCGTGTTATTACGATAAGTTAAGCGGGGAGTCCAGTAACTTTTTTATTCGAAGTTTTTCCACTTCGTTGAAAGAGTGATGTGATTTTTGGGAAAAGGGCGGCTGTGATTTTTAGAAAAAATCCTAAATTCTTTTTTGCTGCAATCCTGATGGGATTTTTTGTACTTATTTCATTTCAGAACTGTGGACGCTTCAACCTAAAATCCAGAACATTCAGTTCCGTTTTCTCATCAAGTCTTGATGTCATTTTAAAACCGCCAACAGAGTATGCCTGGTACCGCCGGTATATTTTTATGGTTGATATGTCGTATTCAATGGTGTCCGGGCCATGCCCGTTTGATGCAGATGTTACCGAGAGTACTCATGGGTTTTTGCAATCGCAACAGCCGTATAAAGATTTCGATCCGAATTTCAACACCTCAACTGACGGAATCGTTTTTGCCGACGCGAGAGCGCGTGTTGCGGATTGTTCAATTGACCCTGCTTTGCCGTTCGGAGCCATGAAACTGGATTACGCGCAGCCTGACAATCCGGAATATTTACCGGATCACAAGACTTTTAAGGGTCATGATTTTGATGGGAACCGATTTAAAATTTTGCGTGAATGGATCACGCAAATGCGTGCCAGTAGTAATCTGGAATTTAAAAACCGCACTCAAATTCTTTTAGTGCCGGCAGCGGGCGGCGTGGCTTATAACCGGCTCTTACAAAATTCTCCACAGCCAAAATTTACATTCATTGATTTAAATAATCCTATGCTGGATAGCCTGCTTAATTATTTTGAACAAGTTCATAAAGAAACGGCAGACGCCGCGCTTATGCCAGCAGCAGACCGATTCACTAATTACGATCCCGATTTAGATAAATTAAAAATGGGAACAACTTCATTAAATTTTGCATACGACAATGTTTTTACAATCGTAGACGCTGAAATGGAGCGCTTAGCAGAATCAAACGACCTAACTCATTCAAATTTTAAAATGGTTCACTTCGGAGATAATCGCACAAGCCCATTGCAGTTTCATTTCAACAAAACGCTGAATTATTTTAGTAAATGTGTTACTTGCGAAGAATCTCTGACAGAAGCCTGGGGAAAAGCTCAGGACGACGAACTTGATACTCTGGATTTAAAAGTTTCTCTGATTCAAGGTTTAAACAAATACTATGGGTCAGGGTTTTTTGACTTAGATTTCTTCGATATGGAAAGCCTTGAAGTTATAAATCCGATTCAGTACAAAGCTGAACGTCCGGGCGGTTTTAATATCGGCGGCGAAGATCCCGGCAATCAAAAAGACGTTATTGCTTACCTAAATCTGCAATCAATGGATCGAAAAGCTTCGACACGTATTTTCAAGATCAATTCAGCAGTGGCGCCTTACCGGATTGCGAATAATTCTGCAGGGGAAGTTAATTTTAAGACCACTCATGTGTTTTTACTTAATTCAAATTTCAAAGTAGATACCAACGGAATCGGCCATTTGGATTCCGATGGCGACGGTTTGCCTGATAGCACTGAAACCACCTATTCAATGGATCCGAACAATGCCAGGTCAAATGGTGTTTGTCTTGACGTACTGATGAAAGAACCTGCCTTTAAGCAAACCTGTGAAGATTATTATTCAACACGTCTGTGCGGCGAAAAGCTGGATTCCGACGGCGATTCACTTAACGAATGTGAAGAGATGACTATTGGCACCGACCCATTTGACTTCGATACAGACGGTGACGGAGTGCCGGATTCCATTGAAGTTCTTTATCAGATGAATCCACTTTATGATGACAACTCAAGTGATTCAAACAATGGCGATAACTTGACGAACATCATGAATTTGGGAATGGGTTTGTATCCGTCTACATCGTTAGAAGACGTCAGCAAAGATGACTTGATCAGTATTATTTTGAACTATGCCGGGCAGGAACTCAGCTATTCTGAAATTTTCGGTAATGTAAGAACGGATGTCTTTAAGATTAATTTAACCAATTTTCCATTGCGAAATTCTAATTTAAAACCGGAACAGGCTACTGCGCTTTACCTTTTAAGACCGGGCAGCAAAGGCTTTTCAGTCATAGCGGAAATTCCGGCTGAACAGCAGTTGATTAAACCTCTGACATTGGCAAATACCAATAAAATGCTGGGGCTACTGCGAATAGTAGATCCATCAGAACCGCAACGGGTATACTGGGAGACTTTTGAGTTAGCACTGGATACGCGACAGATGACTTATATGAATTCGATAGATCTTTCTCTGTTTAATCAAATGCGGGTTATTGACCGGGTTAGGCTGTCAAAATGATGAAACTGAAAATGCCCGCATTAGCTCTATTGTTAATTTTTGCATTTCTGCTGGCCTTCCAAAATTGCAGTGATGTTAAAGTTGAACTGGCTTCCCAAGAGCCGATTGAACCATTTGCAAGTGTAAACATGACTGCAGAAGGCTGCGTAAATTCAGTAAAAATGGCGCCTGAAAAAACTAAGTTCGTTTTTGTCATCGACTTGAGCCGCTCTAATATGGGTACATTTGAAAAAAAGGATTATCTTTTTAGCGGAGTCACTTATAAGAACATCTATTCATTCTGGAATGCAAATGAAGCCACTGACAGTGCAGGAGCCAGATTCGATGCGCTTGCTAATTTTGTTAATACTTGCGGTAACTCTACCAATGCGAATTATGCAGTTGTTGCGTTTTCTAATGGCGCCGGTGAAATTTCAAAAAATTCAAATGGC
>JANWIU010000143.1 GCA_025449725.1 Pseudobdellovibrio sp. | reverse complement strand
GAATAATGTTTTGAATATCCGCAACTGCAATAGGATAAATACCTGCAAACGGATCATCCAGCAATATAAAATGCGGATTTCCAGCCAACGCCCTGGCAATCTCAACGCGCCGTCTTTCGCCTCCTGAGAGTGCAAAACCTTTTGAATGCCGGATATGATTCACACGAAAGTCCTGAAGCAATGTCTCGAGTTTTTCGCGACCCTCTTGAGAATTATAACCATGAGCTTCAAGGGCGACCAGAATATTTTCTTCGACTGAGAGCTTACGAAAAATGCTTGGTTCCTGCGCCAGGTAACTAAGCCCCGCTCGCGCTCTTTTGAACATAGGATACTGAGTTATATTAAGATCATTTAACAAAATTTCGCCCTGGTCAGGAGTCACTAAGCCTACCACCATATAAAATGATGTCGTCTTTCCTGCGCCATTGGGGCCAAGCAAGCCGACAACCTGCCCGCTTGCAATTTGAAAACTCGCGTCTTTAACGACCTGACGGCCGCCATACTGTTTGGAAATATTCTTTATGACGAGCTGACTTTTACTTTGATCCAAAAATTAATCCTACTTTTTACTGTCCTTGTTGATCTTAACTTTTTTTCCGCCATCGAGAAAGACTATTTCGTGTCCCTTAATCTCATCTTCACCTTGCACGACTTTCGGCTGCCCGCGCATTGTCATTTTGTTCTCCGCCAAATCAAAGATCAGCTCTTCACAAAATCCCTTTTTGTCGGCATCGGTGAATTCAACCCTATTGTTTAATATAATTCTCTCGATCAATTTTTTAGAATTAGAATATTGAAATGTCGCCACAGGCGCCTTCACTAATGTTGAGCCCAGCTTCATGATCACATTGCCGGAGAAAGAAGCTTCCTGATCACGGTTGGAAAAATCGGCGCGCCCCGAAGTTAAATGAAATTGTTTTCCAGATATCGATTTACTGGCGACAATTTTTTCTAGAATGGACATTTTATTTTTCACCATGTCCACCAGAAGCTTTTCACCCGTCAGATGAAACCCGGGGCCGCTGTTATCACTCGGACCTGACATCACAACCGGGTCATCACTGGTCATAATTTTTTGATTCGCTATGTATTTTACGGTATCTGTTTTGAAAGAATATCCATTGGCACTGGCTGTAGTAGCATTGCCTTTGATCCACATGTCTTTGGACTTCCCGTCAACTTCCCCCACGTCTCCCGTGACTGTATAACTAGGCAAATTGTGACTGAAGAATTTCACTTTAACGCTTTTAAGAATCCACTGACCATCGGCTCTGCCCACGGCTTCGTTGCCGAAAAGCTCCCAGCCTTTTTCACGCTCATCGTTTTCAACTAAGTGAAAACCCTGCATCTTTTGTTCAACTGTATTTCCTGAATCTTCCTGAAGTGGAAGGCTTGCAGCCGGATCAGCCATGTCGACAGCGTCTTTTTCAAGAAGCTGTGGCGACATCACAATAATTTCGACGAAAATAACAACGGTAATAAGGAAGACGAAGATCGAAGATCTACTTCGTCTCAGGTTCGACAGCCACTTCATTCGCTTCAAGATCTTTTGCTACAGCAAAATTGATTGGCCCGCCTCCAGCTTCGTAGATGGAGTACATGATTTTCTTTAAGGTTAAATAATCGATTTGTTTATCAGCCTGAATTGTAACTTTTCTCCAAGCATCCGGATCTTCCTCGTCTTTTCCGAGAGTTTTATCCACAACTTTGCTGAGTTTGCTTTGAAGTTTTTGTTCTTGATCCGCTTTAGCTTTTAAAAGCATGTCACGGGTTTGGTCGCGAAGATTAGGAATAACCCAGTCTTTTGCGTCTAACACTTCCTGAAAAGTGGCGACTGAAGTGCGGTCCAAGAGAACTTCTTTTGCAGTCACGGTAATCACAACTGACGGCTTTAATTCCAAAACGCGGTTCGCTTTTGGCAGAACAACGTCTTTCGGAATATAAAGAATCTCGCCTGTAGTATTATAATTTTGTAAAAGGAAAATAACGAGAACGGTGAACATATCCACCATCGCAGTTAGAGAAAGTAAGGCAGTAACCGTACGTTTCGTTCCGCGACGACTTAAAAGTCTGTGATTTCGGTGACGCTTACCAGGATTATAAATCGGCATTAGTAAGGTCCTCCAGTTAATAATTCCGGCGCGAAGCCGGCTTTTAAACCGGCGTCCATGGCTTTTACAACGTGATCATAAACAATTTCATCCGAGATCGCGAGCTTCACGCCCGGCTTCTCAGGATATTTCTTTTTTATCTGCTGCAACTCGTTTAACAAAGTCGCAACATCGTAAGTATCTGGTGATAACTTCGGAATCGGCTTGGTCTGATTTCCAATTTTCAAAACGTAGCCGGCTGCCACAATGTCTACCCGTAAAACGACGTCTTCATTCGGAGGAGGAGTGATCTCCGGTTGAGATTCATTTTTCGGTGATGCAAACGAGGCGCCGAGCTGAATCATTGAAACTTGTGTCCATACCGCAGAAATCAAAAGGAACGTAATCATCACTGACATCAAATCAATGAACGGAACGAGATTTAACTCAACGTTTGTTTGTCTGCCTCTTCCCGAACCTGATTCCATCTGCGACATATATAGCTATTCCTTCCGAGTTAATTAATCTCTTAACTTATCTCTGTTAGAAGCAACAAGATTCATAAGTGTCATACTTGTTTCTAACATTTCATTTTCAGATTTTTGAATCATATGTTGGAACAAACCGTAAACCAGAATCGATAAAATCGCAACGATTAGACCGAAACCAGTACAGTTCAAGGCATGCGCAATACCTTCAGATAATAATTGAGCTTTAGTTGCAGGGTCAGCCGTAGATACCGCACGGAATGAACCGATCATACCTAAGATTGTTCCTAATAGACCCGCTAACACCGCGATATTACCTAGTACCGCAAGGAATGAAGTTAATCCTTCAAGCTTCGGCATTTCTCTTAATACGGCTGCATCCATTGCCACCTGAACTTCTTCGTCAGGGCGCTTGTTCATGACCTGCACCAAACCGGATTTCACCGTATTTGATAAAGGTGCCTGCTTAGAGTCACAGTATGAAATAGCCTGGCGAAGATCGCCACCTAAGATCATTCTGAACACTTGGTCAGAAAATTCCTTCTTATCAATTCTCAATGATTTTAATGCCATAAAGCGGCTGATAATCAGCGCTAGTGCAACGGCACCAATCACAAGAATCACATACATTACGAATCCGCCTTCTGAGAATGCTCTCAAGATTGGATTCATATTTTCTGCTGGGTTAACAACTGGGTTCACGATAGTCCTCCTCTAAAGTTTTTGGCCTTGAAAAATAAATGGATAAGTTACTTCTGCTGCAGTTCCTGGTGGCGGTTCTGGGAATTTCAACGCCATCATTCTGTTTTTTACACAATCTTCCACATTAGAATTATTTATTGTCGATTTCACGCGAATGATCTGCGCGTTCTTAGCAACGCCTTGCTCATGGATTTCCCATTGAACAACGACTTTACCTTCCAGTTTCGAATTCATGCGGTATTCTTTTTCATAACAGGCTTTAAACTGTGCTAATGCTGATTTAACAACACGACGAACAGCTTCTTTATCAATTGTACCTGTGAAATTTTCTTCATTACCGCCGGCTTCAATTTGAACTTTTCCCTTATCACCGAAGCCCATACCTGCCCCAGAGCCGGTCATACCTGTTCCTCGGCCTTGAGTTCCAACATTTGAGATACCTTGAGTAGCAGTGCCGGCCCCTCCGGCACCCGTATCTTTAGCTCGAGAACCAAGATCATCACCTGAACGGTTCGAATTAAATCCTGAAGATCCGGTCGCTTTTTCACCGGCCCCCAGCAATTCACCTGAACCACTGTAAGCTTTGTCTAATTTATTTCTGGCACCACCGCTACCGAAGGCAGCTAACAAACCTGAATTATTAACATCAGGTTCTTTACTCTTTGTATTCGCCGCATTTTGATCGGTCGTCTTAACAGCGCCACCCTGTTTAGTCGAAGTAAACATTTTCGCTTTTTGATTTTTATCTTTAGGCTTAATGTCGGTCGCTTTGCCAGAAGCTGCTTTTTGAATTTCTTTAGTTTCTTGCGGCTTCGCTGCTGTTTTTGCTTCGTTAATCTTGTCAGCTAATTCCACTTTTTTAACTTCAACAGGTTTTTCAGGAGGCTTTTCTTGCGTCTGCTCATCAGCCTGCACAATCGGTGGAGGATTCACTCTCGGAGTGAAAACAACTTTCGCCAATCGCTCTACTTGCGCTTCAGCATCTTGCGGTTTCGGCTTACTGACGGAAACGATTAAGCTGTTTAACACTGCTAAAATTAACGCAGCCAATACACCTGCGAATTCAGTAATTCCAAGTACAAACGGAGAATCCAACAGCATGATCGGTGCTTTAGGAGCAAACCTAATCGCCATCTGAAGATTATTTGCTAATGTAAGGAATGCCGCTTCTCCACTTTTAATGCTAAAGCGATTTTCGCGAACAATTGTCATTTCACCATTACGAACAACTTCAGCTGAAACACCGTTAGGTAAGCTGATTTCAATGTCGTTGCCTTTAAATGATAAAAGTTTCCAGTTTTCCGGAACCGTACCGGCCGGCACGACGATATCACCTTCCGCGCCTATTGTTTTTTGTCCTGATAAGCTGAAGTGGTAAGTATTAATAATTCTTTCATGCCAAGATATGATTACTTCGGCACGAGATCCCGCTACCGGGCGAACAATATCTTTTAAAGAGTTTGCCGGACCTAAAATTCTTTTTGAAGAGCCGGAAGCTGCAGCCGCAGCTTGAACTGCAGAAGCCGCTGCTGCCGGTTTAGCAGCTTTGGGCTGTTGTGCTTGAGCGCGCTGTTCCGGTGGCCGAGTTGGACGCTCCGGCTTAGCTTCGCGCGGCGGAGTAGCCGGCTGAGAAGCGATGCCTCTGTCTTTTTCATCAAGTTCGATGTTCTTTTGATTTCCAAGTAAGAAATAAATGTCAAAAGGACCTACCTGAAAGTGATCTCCCGAAGCAATCAACTGATCAACAATAGATTTTCCTTCAAGATAAGTACCCTGTTCTGAACCCAGGTCACAAATGTAATAGCCATCATCGCGTTTTTCGATCGCACAATGTATCGAAGAAACTTCTGGAGCTTGCAAGTCAACGTTCACGCCGGAACCTTGACCGATTACAATCCGCTGTTCGTTAACGAACTGTTTTACTACGTATATCTGACCATTCTTATAAATTCTAAATAAAAGAGGAGATGAACTCACCGTCCGCCCCTTAATCTTTGGATGTCTTCTGCATTACGAGCCATCTCGGGTAAAAAGTTCTCGCGCAATTTAATCAGCTTTTTGAATCTAAAATTATTTTTCTGAAACATATAAAATAAATCGGGCTTTTGAGCAGTTCCTTCAATTAGTTCGTCTTCAAAGTTTAATGTCTGTTTTTTTTCAACCTTAGGTTTTTGTTCTTGATTAGTTTCTTCAAGTGCTGTGGAGCTCTGCTTGACCTGCGTATCAACTGCAGTTTCTGCGCGCAGCTGCACGCAAAAAAACACAATGAGAGTTATCTTGAAGAACCATCTGAGTTGTAACATCTAAACTCCGTTACCTATTTTAAACCAGCTTTTGCTTTAATTTCCAAATCCTTTATTACTTGACGGGACTCATTGTCAGCACCTACAAACTTTAGTCTGTTAATAAGGTCCAGTCCATCATCAAACTTGTTTAGTTTTTCGATGTAGACAACTGCCAAATTTAACATCGCATTTTTGCTGCTCGGATTTTTTTTCAGAATTTGGTCATACATGCTTGCAGCTTCTGCTGCTTTACCTGTCGCGACAAGAGCAATTGCATAGTTTGTCATAGATCCTTCGTCTGCAGTGCCACTATCAATCGCATTATCAAGCGCTACGATCGCCTTCGCATAATCTTTTTCTTTGACGTAAATAGCTCCTAAATTAGCCCCTGCTGCGTAGTTTTTACTGTCGTATTCTAAAGATTTCTTAAAGAATCCGATCGCCGCTGCTTTTTCGTTTCGCACTAAGTGAATCAAACCGAGGTTACAGTAGGCTGCTGACGACTGCGCATCAATTGAAAGAACCTTATCCAAAATAACTGCCGCTGCTTCGTAGTTTCCTTTTTTGAATTGAAGCATCGCTAAAGAATTCAGCGCCTTTACATCTTTCGGATTGGTTTGAAGAATATCTACACTCGTGTTGCGAATGCGCTCTTCGCTTCCGGATTTAATTGCGACATCCAAGGCTTCGTATTTTGCCGGCTTTACTTCTTCAGGCTCGGCCTTAGTCTCGCCAACAACCGGCTTCATATCAACTTTGCCGTCTTTAGGTTTCGCTTCCGGCGTTATGGCTGCTTTTGGTTTTTCCGCTTCTTGCTTTGGTGCAGTACCGCATGAAAACAAAAACAGCGTTAAAACTGCAGATAATAAAATCTTAGTCATTTTCCACCATCCAATCCATGCGTCTTACATCTGCGGCTGTTTCGCCGCCATCGTAATACTGCTGCGGATATTTTTTATTCATAAAAGCAAATGCCCGCTGATATTCAGCCGGATACGCCTGAAGCTCCCAAGCCCTGTCGACAGAAAGTTTAAAACTTTCTTCCGCTTTATTCTGAAACGGAGCAATGATCTTTTGAATTTCAGCCATGTAGGCCTTCTTACTGTCTTCGTTTAAGTTGGAAGGCACCGGTACCGCAAGGAAGGCGTCAGCAATGTGCTGATTGGCCTCACCAAGGATCGCAAGCGAACTCACGATCTCTTCT